>JBJMQN010000440.1:0-2367 GCA_045802665.1 Myxococcaceae bacterium
CGGCCGCGAGCGTGAAGAGCACCTGAACGGCGAGCACCAGTGGGAAGGCGATCACGTGCCACGTGAGATGGTCGTGCAGGACCAGCCCTAGAACGACCATCAAGGGCAGCGAGAAGATGTAGTTGAGGAGGTTCACGCTCACCACGGTCGCGGGGAGAACCTGCGCCGGGAAACGAACCTTGGTCATCAGGTCGCGGCGGTCGCTGATGGAGCTCGCGCCGCCGATGAGCGCCGTGGAGAAGAACGTCCACGGGAGCAACCCGACGAAGAGGAAGTACGGATAATTCGGGATGTCGTTCTTGAGGGCGACGCTGAAGACCAGGACGTACACGCACATCTGCAGCGTGGGGTTCAGGAACGTCCAGAAGAACCCCAGCAGCGAGCCGCGGTACCGCGCTTTCAGCTCGCGCTGCGTGAGCGAGTAGAGCAGGGCGCGGTACTGGTAGAGCTCTCGGAGGTTCCTGAACATTGCGTCGCGCCTTCTACCCTGTTCGTGACCCCGGCTGAAGCAGGGCAAGGCGGGCAGGCAGCCAGCCTCCTACGCCACGTACTGCCCGTCGCCGAACGACGCCGCGAGAATGACGATTCCCACGGCGAACGTGGCGAGCAGCGGGACTCGGAGCTTAGGCCGCTCTTTCAGGAGCGCCGCCAGCGTCAGGAAGATCGGAAACGCGGCCATCACGTAGCGGCCGAGTCCCTGGAAGTCATGTGACGAGAGCGCGGGCAGCCCCACCGCCGCGAGCACGTAGAGCGCGTACCCCCAACCGAGCAGCTTCTTCGTGGGCCAGGCGAGGAGCAGCGCCGTGAGCGCGACCCCGGCGTGCGTGAGAAGTCTCACGACGTGCATCGGCCCCATCGGGTGACGCAGCGCTTTGAAGAACTCGACTTTCAGCCACGTGTGGAGCCCGGGCGTGTTGTCCCAGCCGGGCGCGGACTGGGCGTGCACGAACAGCTCGGCGTCCCCGAACGTCCGCCACAGGTACGCCATGTACAGGAGCATCCCGATCGCCGAGAGCACCGGGAGCACGGTCCGCACCCCGAGCGGCTCCTTGCGCAATCGTTGGAGCTCGAAGTTCCTCACCACGAGCCCCACGATCATCGCGGGCGCGACCGGTCGGGTAGCGGTGGCGAGGATCCCGAACAGCGTGGCGAGCCCGACCTGGCGCTTCTCCAGCGCATAGAACGCGCTCACCGCCAGCAACAGAAACAGCCCATCCGAATAGACGACCCCGTAGAGGTAGAACGCGAAAGGGTAGAGCGCGAACAGCAGCCCCGCGTCATTGGCGAGCTCGCGCGTGGTCCGGTCCGCCGCCCACTTCGAGAAGATGAAGAGCGCGCTCAACCCGAAGACGAGGCTCAGCACGATGCCGGCGAGGAAGTGGTTCAGCCCGACGAGGACCAGCCCTCGCATCAGCATCGGATAAAGCGGAAAGAACGCGGTGGGAGTCTGCGTGTTCGGCGGCACTGCCCAATAACCGCGCTGAGCGATCTCGCCGTACCAGCCGCTGTCGTACTGAACGAGCCCCTGCACGAGGTGGTTGTGAGGAAACTCGCCCGCCGCAGCGCCTTGCCCGTTCGGATGCCGAAGCCAGCCGGTCGTGGTCTCGGCCACGATGCAGAGCGCGGCGGCCACGAGCGCGACTCGCAACGTGCGGTTCAACGCGGCACCTTCACCGTGCAGAGGCCCTTGAGCGGATTGCGCTCCACCGGTCTCGAGACTTTCGCGTTGAGATCGGAAGCGTCGAGATTCTCGAGCTCGTATCCCGGCGGCACCTTTCCGCTGTAGCCATTCACGGTCTGCACGCCGCGATCGTACGCGGCCCACATCGCCTCGAGGTGGATTTCATAGGCTGGCCGCGTCGTTCCGGCGGGGACGGCGGCGGCGCAGGCCGCGGATCCGCTAACGTTTTCGACCGCGGCCACCCTTGCTTCCGCTCCATTTTTTAGTCGGTGGCGATCGCTTCGGATCTGAGGCGGAGCCGGCCGCGACAGACGTCTCCTCCAAGCCTGCGCGGGCGCTCTGCTCCGCCTTCAAACGCGCAACTTCTTCGCGAAGCCGCAGCACCTCCGCGGACAGCTGCGCGTAGGAGTCGAGCACGTGTCCGTTGAACACGCGCTGCCTCGCGAGGAGCTCATTGATCACGATCTTCCCGAAGCGCCGGAAGCTCTGCTTCACGAAGATGACGGACTGGCCCGAGATGCCGCCGCGGTGCGTCTGCAGCGGCAGGCCGACGGTGGGATCGACGTTCTCCTCCAGCGCCCGCAGGTTGAACGAGAGGGGATCCACGCGCGGCTCGACGCCGGACATCTGAATCGGTTCGATGGACTCTTCGAGCAGCCCGCGTTCGCGCAGCCTCGCTTCGATCC
>JBJMQN010000441.1:0-5650 GCA_045802665.1 Myxococcaceae bacterium
GGCTACCGCGTCGAAGTGCTGCCCTGGTCCCGAGCGCGCGTCCGCATCTTCGAGGCCCTGAACGTGATGGGCCTCGGCGCAATGCCACTGACGCCGCGACCCGCCGCCGAAACCCTCGCCACGACCGGCTGAACCTCTCCACGAACATCGGTGAGCGATCCGGTCCGCAGTCCGAACCCTGCTCAATCCGCCGCGCAGCCGGGCTGAACCCAGAACCTCTCCCGGCTCAACCGAACGGTTACGCCTTGATCCCCGAACACTCCGTCGAGCTGAAACCCGAATCCGCTCCCACGCTGTTCACGTTCGCCCCGGTGGACTTCATCACCGTCAGCAACACGTCGGAGGCGTTCGGAGAATCGGTCCGGCGGTAGTGGACGCCCGGATACTTGAGGTAGCCCCCGCCCTTGCCGGCGATGAGCAGCGGGTAGTCGGAGATGCTGTGATCGAGGCCCTGGCAGACATCCGAGGTCGCGAGCACCGCCGTGTTGTCGAGCACGTTGCCGGTGCCTTCGACGGAGCCCTTCAACTTCTGCAGGAAGTAGCTGAGGCGCTGCATCTGGAAGACGACTGAGTTGTGAACGTCGTCCTGCCGCGTGCTGTCGTGGGTGAGCTCGTGCTGGTTGTCCACCTGGCCGATTTCGCTGAAGACCTGACCGCCCACCGAGCCCGTGAGCTGGATGCTGATGACGCGCGTCAGATCGCACGAGAGCGCCAGCGCTGAGAGATCCGACATCAGATCGCCGATCTTCGTGAGCTGCTCCTGGCCGTTGACGTCCGTGTTCTGCTGCGTCACCACATCCGGCTTCACGCACGCAGAGGTGAGCGTCGGCGGCAGCGCGAGGATCTGCTGGCGGATCTCCGAGAGGTTCGTCAGGTGCGCATCCAGCCGCTGCTGATCCGCCTTGCCGAGCTTCACTTTCAGCTTCTGCGTGTCGTTCGCCACCGCGTCGATCACCGAAACGCGGAGCCGGTCGCGCGGGTCCGTCGGATCCTTCGGCGTGAAGCTGCTGAACAACGTGTTGTAGACCGTCGCGGGGCTGAACATCGGCGCCAGCGGCGAGTCCGGACCCTTGTGCGAGCAGTACTGCAGCGTGGGACCTTCGCCCGTCGTCACGCGCTTGCTCACCGCCACCTGCAGCGACTCGAACTGCGTGTTGCCACGGATGAGCGGGGCGACGACCTGGTCGATCGAGGGCCCGCCGAACTTCGACGAGTAGTTCGCGTTGCCGGCCGGCAGCACGATGAACGGAAACCCGGAGAGCACTCCCGCCTGGCCGTTGTGATGACCACGCAGGTTCGGCGTCTTCACCATGTAGCCGGACGCCACGCTCACGTAGTCCTTCACCGGGGCGAGCGGCGCCAGCGCATCGGACAGCGCGTACGACGATCCGGTGCTCGAGGGCACGTACCGGTTCAGCACCACGCCGTTGCCGTAGAAGAAGATGACCAGGCGGCGCGGGGGCGCACCACCTGCGGCGTACGCGTCACCATTGTCAGTGAGCATCGCCTCCAGCGTGGGCAGCGCGACGGCAGCGCCCACGCCCTTGAGCAGCGTGCGGCGGCTCAGACGAAACCGATTCAAGGCGACACCTCCGGGGCGGCGTAGCGGAACGAATCCGACGTCGCGACTGCAACCATCACATCCTTCAGCCGATAGCCGGAGTCCTCGAACGCCTTCGTCGCGTCGCGCACCGGCTGCTCTTCACCCATCGTCTCGACGTGGCCGAGGGCCGCTCGGAAGAGGCTTCTCGTGAGGCAGGTCATCACGCGCTTGTCGGTCTTGAGCAGCGCGCCCAACTCCTTCGCGCCGGTGAACGTGCCGAGGTCGCCGATCGTCGAAGTCGCGTCGATCGTGATCCCGTTCTCGGTCTCGCGGTACGCCCCGAGCGCGTCGAAGTTCTCCAACCCCAGGCCGATGTCATCCATCATCGAATGGCAGCCCGAGCACGACGGATTGTTCCGGTGCTCCATCAGCTTGTCGCGCATGGTCATCGGCGGCTTGGAGGGGTCTTCCTTCTGAAGCGCGGTGGTGTCCACGTTGTTCGGCGGCGCGGGGATCTGCTGGCAGAGCAGCCGCTCGCGCACGAACTTGCCTCGATAGGTGGGGGACGAGAGCCGCGGATGCGCCTGCATCGCGAGGAACGCGGACTGGCCGAAGAAGCCGCCGCGGCGACCGGCGGGGAGCACTTTGCGCTCGAACCCGGAGGCCGGCAGATCCGCGAAGCCGTAGAGCTGCGCGAGGTCGCGGTTCACGTACGTGTAGTCCGCGTCGAACAGGGTGCGGAAGTCCTCGTTGGACTCGAACACCAGGTTCTCGATCATGAGCTGCGTCTCCTGACGCATCGCCGTGGCGAGCGCCGGGCTGAAGCTGGGGAACGTGTTCATGTCCTTCGACATCTTGTCGAGCCCGCGCAGCTCCAGGAGCTCGTCGAAGAACGCGGCCACCGCCTGCTTCGCCGTGGGCGCCTGAAGCAGCGCCGCCGCGTGAGCTTTGATGCCTTCCACCGTGTCCAGCTCTCCCGCAGCCGCGGCATCCAGCAGCGCCGAAGAAGGCGTCGTGCCCGCGAGGAAGAACGACAACCGGGACGCGAGCTCGTACCCGGTCAGCTTGAGCTGCCCCGCGTGCTCCGGATCCTGCGTGCCCGACTCGACGACGTAGAGGAAGTTCGGCGACTGCAGGAGCCCCGCCGCGATGAACTGCGGGCCTTTGTAGAAGTCCGAATACGCCGTCGCCGCGTCCTGGCCAATAGGCACCCAGAGCGCGACCTCGTCGTCGGTCAGCGGGCGGCGGAACGCGAGCCGGCCGAAGCTCTTCGTGAAGCTCGTGAGGCACGCGGTGTCGGAGACGCCCACAGGCGTGCAGCCCAGCAGCGCATCGCGGTTCGGGTTCGTGTCCGCGAACGCCTTCTCCGCGGCCGCGTGAGCGGAGAGCTCGTAGGCGCGCAGGTTCGTGGTGCTCTCGGTGAGCTGGGAGGCGGCGATGGCGGAGAAGCCGTTGATCTGAATGTCCGCCGGCGGGTTCACGACGGATGCGGCGTCCGCGCCCAGGAGATCCGCGACCGCGTTCTTGTACTGGAAGCTGAGCAGCGTCCGCGATGCGAGCGGCACAGGCCGAAAAGGCACCGGAGCTTCGTCTTCGGTGGTCGCGGGCTTGCCGCCCACGCCGCCGCCTTCGGTCACCATCTCCGCCTTGCCCATACAGCCGGCGAGGGAGAGGGCCGCGAGCAGAAGGACTGCGAACCGAGTGGGGGCAAACATGGCCGCGGGCAACTGCACGGCGCGAGCCCGGGACGTCCTCCGCAGCCCCCTGTATTCACGATGCTTTTGGGGGGCCGAACGCACGAGAAAGCGAAGGATCCCTTGCAGTGGGTGCGCCTCACAACACCAGTTGGAGCATCCGCGCCAAGGCGGCTTACACCCCAGGCGGGGGAGCAGGGGCAGGCGGCTCCAGCTTCCGGATCAGCTCCTCCAGCTTTTCGCGCAGATCATTGGGCGCGTTCTTCTCGTGCGCCAACGACAGCAGCGTCCGCGCCTGCGAGAGCGTCTCCTCGCGCCGGCCTTTGAGCGCGGTCACCATCTTCGACACGTCATCGAACAGCTCTTTGAGCTCGTCTCCATCGCGAAGCGCGTAGGTCGGCGGATCGAACTTCCCAATCGCGACCTCGCTCACGATCCGCCGCACGCGGAAGATGGGCCCGGCCACGCGGTGCGTGAGGACGATGCTCGCGAAGCCCGTGAGGACCGCGAAGCCCAGCAGCGCGGCGATCAGCGCGAACGTGAACACGCGCTGCCGGCGGACCAGATCCTGCCGCTGCGCCACGATGGCCTGTTTCTCCTGCTCGTACTTGCTGTCGATCTCCTTGCTCTTGCTCTGGAGCTGCTTCTCGAACGTCGGATCCTCGAAGTGCTGCAAGAGCTCCGCCGAGAGCGCCGCGTTGCCGAGCTCCTTCGAATTCTCCGCCGCCTGGCTCCGCGCCTGAACTGCCGCCTCCATCTCGAGAAACAGCGCGGTGGTGGTCCGATAGAGAAACGTCCCCACCAGCCCCGCGACGACGAGCGCGACGGCTACCGCGTAGAACGCGAACTTGAGCTGAAGGCTCGGGTCCAGCAGGTAGTTGCGCAGCTTCCGCTTGTGGTTCGCCATATCGCCTTCAGTTCCCCCACTCGAATTCGTCCGCGGCGTCATCCACCGCTTTGGGCGCCAATGCGTTGATGAGCTGCGCCGGTCCCGCGCCCTGCGCCTTCACGCTCACCTGGCCCTTGAGCGAATTTTCCGGATACGAGAAGCACACCATCGTGAGCTGCAGGCCCGAGCTCCCCACCGGTTCCACCGTGGTCTGGAGCATGAACCCCTTCAACTTTTTGGCCTTGAGAACCTTCTGCGCCGCGGACTTGGGCTCGTCCGCCGGGGCGAACATGGCGCCCATCCGCTGAAGCTTCGTGCGCAGCCGCTGCTCGAGCAGCGCGATCATGTCGGCCGGGAGGTTCGCCGCGTTGTCCGGAGGCTTGAGCGACACGTAGAGCTTCGGAACCTGGTTCTTGATCTTCTCCAGGTTGGCGATGGTCGTCTTGATCGCTGACGCCGCATCGCCTGAGCCGGTGGCGGACTTGAGGCAGTCCAGCGCCGCGAGCTCGCCCAGCGCATCCATCGCCTTGGCCGACGCGGCCTTCACGACGTCGTCTTTGTCAGAGAGCGCCTTGCAGAGCTGCGGCAGGACGGACGGGTCCGCTGCCTGCCCGAGCATCAGCGCTGCCTGAGCGCGCGCGCGCGGGTCGGTCGCTTTCTCGAGCTGCTTTCCGAGGAACTGCAGACGGGCGTCCGCCGCGTTCGCTCCCACCGGCAGGAGCGCGAAACCGAGCACGAGAAGCAGACGCATCGAAGGCGTCGGAGCATACGGTAACTGTCAGGTAGGAGCGCCAGCGGAAGTCCGCTGCAGACCAGCCAACCAGCGGTCCAGAAGCGCGTGCGAACGGACCTCATCCGACGTAAACACACCCCTATGCCGCAGAACCTCACCGCCGCTCAGATCCGCGAGGCGTTCCTCAAGTTCTTCGAGGAGCGCGGACACCGCCGGGTCAGCTCGTCATCGCTCGTCCCTCACAACGACCCCACCCTGCTCTTCACCAACGCCGGCATGGTGCAGTTCAAGGACGTCTTCACCGGCCGCGAGAAGCGCGACTACACCCGCGCCTGCTCCAGCCAGAAGTGCGTGCGCGCGGGCGGCAAGCACAACGACCTCGACAACGTGGGCTTCACCGCGCGCCACCACACGTTCTTCGAGATGCTCGGCAACTTCTCCTTCGGCGACTACTTCAAAGAAGACGCGATCAAGTTCGGCTGGGAGTTCGTGACGAAGACGCTGGGCCTCGCCCAGGATCGCCTCGCGGTCACCGTGTTCAACGGCGAGAAGGGCCTGCCGTGGGATGAGGAGGCGTTCGAGCTGTGGGCGAAGCAGGGCGTGCCGCGCGATCGCATCCTCAAGCTCGGCTACAAGGACAACTTCTGGGCGATGGGCGACACCGGCCCCTGCGGTCCGTGCTCGGAGATCCACTTCCACCAGGGCGACGACATCCCCTGCGCGGAGGAAAAAGCGGGCCGGAAGTGCGAAGGCGTCGCCTGTGACTGCGATCGCTGGCTCGAGATCTGGAA
>JBJMQN010000442.1:0-5283 GCA_045802665.1 Myxococcaceae bacterium
CCGATGCCGGTACCAAGGTGGATTACGGCGGAGACACGCAGGCCGAGTCCGGGCTCGGCGGGCCTGCCTCCGAGGACAAGTTCAAGACCGGCGAGGTGGTGGAGGATCCGCTGAAGATCGGCGGGACGTTCTATCTGCGCTACCTGGGCAACGCGGTGGAGCGGGAGCAGTTCAAGAACGTCGCGTTCAGCTCGCCGAACCTGCTCGACATCTATCTGGACGCGCGCCCCAACGATCGCGTGCGCGGCTTCGCGCGGTTCCGGATGCAGTACGACCCCACCTACAACCCGGCGGCGACGAACAACTCGAGTCAGCTCGCCTCGGTGTTGAGCCTCTCGCTCGCGAACCCGGGCACCAGCGAGACGTCCGGGACCAACACCGCGAGCACCACGGTCGTCACGCCGCCCCCGCACGCCAACCCGCTCTTCGCGCTCGATCAGCTCTGGCTCAACTTCGACATCCTGCACACCGTGTTCGTGACCGCAGGCAAGCAGCACGTGCGCTGGACGGTCTCGCGGTTCTGGCAGCCGGAGGATTTTCTGTCGCCGCAGCAGCGCGATCCGCTCGCCGTGTTCGATCAGCGCACTGGCGCGTCGCTCATCAAGCTGCACCTGCCGCTGGAGAAGCTGGGCTGGAACTTCTACGCGCTCACGCTGCTCGACAACATCGGCCCGTCGAACGTCTTCGGAAAGCTGGGCGAAGCGTTCCGCGGCGAGTTCGTCTTTGGCAACACCGAGATCGGACTCTCCAGCGTGTTCCAGGGCGGAACGGTGCCGCGCTACGGCATGGACATCTCGTCCGCGCTCGGACCGGTGGACGTCTACGCGGAGGCCGCGCTGCGCCCGAGAGCGGATCGCGGCGTGGTTCAGTTCAAGCCGGGCGCGGAGAGCAAGCCGTTCGAGTTCACGCTGGTGAAGCTCATCAACAACGGCTTCTCGGGCACGGCTCAATCCTTCGCGGAGGTGATCCCGTACGAGACCGTGAAGCCGAACCATCCGGTGGTGCAGGCGACCGGCGGGTTCACCTGGCAGATCCCGTACCGCGACAACGACACCCTCATCCTCGGCGGCGAGTACTTCTTCAACCAGCTCGGGTACGACGACGCGAACCTGTTCGCCGGAGCGCTGTTCACGAACTCCTACGTTCCGTTCTACGCGGCGAGGCACTACGCGGGCGCGTACGTGGCGCTGGTGGGTCCGTGGTCTCTGGACAAGGGAACCATCAGCCTCTCCACGCTCGGCAATCTCTCGGATCGCACGTTCATCTCGCGCGTGGATTTTCTCTACCAGGCGCTCACCTATCTCCAACTCGAGGCCTTCGCAGACGGGCACTTCGGTGGAAACGGCGAGTTTCAGTTCGGCGTGGATCTGCCGCCGCAGAGGCAGCTTCCCAACGACACGACGCTGGATCTGCTGAACCTCCAGGCCTCACAGCGGCAGCAGATCGTGGACCTCCGGGACAAGGGCCTGTTCATCGGCGCCTCCACGTTCGACTTCGGCATCGGCGCGCGCATCAGCCTCTAGCGCTCGGGCTGGACTTTCCAGCGGCGGTGCAGCCAGAGCCACTGGTCCGGGTACTTGCGGATGTAGCGTTCGATGGCCGAGGTGATCTGCGCGGTGTGCTCGCGCACGTCGCGATCGCGATCTCCTGTGTCCGGCATCGCGAACGGCCCTTCGATGAACACGCGGATCTTCTCGCCTTCCCTCGCGCCCATCGCCACGAACACCGGCGCGCCCGTTCGCTGCGCGGCGACGCTGAGCGCGGGGTTGGTGCACGCGGGGCGGCCGAAGAACGGGACAAAGACGCCGTGCTTCGCGGGCAGCACCTGGTCCACGAGCATCGCAACCGTGTAGCCCTCGCCCAGGGCCTTCAGCGTCGCCTTCAACGCCCCGCGCGCGAGGATGAGCTGCAGTCCCGCCTGCTGCCGCGCCTCCACGAGCTTCGCATTCACTGCACCTTTGAGCGGCTTCACCACCGCCGCGAGCCGCACGCCCCGCCGCGCCATCACCTCCCCGAGCAGCTCCCAGTTTCCGAAGTGCGCGGTCGCCACCAGCACGCCTTTGCCTGAGCGCAGCGAAGGTTCAATAGCGCTCCAGTTCTCGACCTCCACTTTGCGATCCAGCTCCGACGGATCCTGCCGCACCCCCGCGAGCGCCTCGACGACACCCAGCGCCATCGACCGGTAGGCGCCCTTCGCGATCCGTACGCGCTCCTCGACGGAACTCGCCGGCAGCGCCGCTGTCAGGTTGTCCATGGTGACGCGCCGGCGAATCCGCAGCGTCCACACGAGGCCCGCGACGAGGCTCGCCAACCGCACGCGAGCACGCTCTGAAAGCGCCGCTACCGCTCGCACCAGGAGCGTGGCGAAGAACGCGGAGACGGGATTGACGCCGGAGATGGCCGGACGCGGCGGACGGGGCGGCACTTGCAGAGGCCGTTCTCTACCTCACACCGGATGCGTCCGCATGGCCGCGTCCCCGACATGTGCGTTCGGTGCGCCGCGGCAGCGCGGCCCCGGTCACTCGAAAGCGCGGCCAGACGCACAACTTTCGACGGGCACGTTCGTTGAAGTGCTGCGCGCGACCCTCCGTTCGACCCGGGGCCCCGGTTGGAGCTGACCATGATTGCTGCAGGCGCCTTGTTGCTGCTGTCGCTCACCCACGCAGTCCCGGAGCAGCCGCTGTGCGAGCCTTCGCGGAGTCATCGCCGGGTGTCCGGTTTCGAGGCGACGAGCTCCACGGTGGCGAAGGATCCCCTCGGCCGCGGCGTGTGGGTGGTGGATGCAGAGCGCGATGAGGTGGCGATCGTGCCCGACGTCGGCGAGCCGAGGCGCTTCCCTGTCGGCAAAGGCCCGTCCGAGCTCGTGGTGGATGATGAAGGACGCGCGTACGTCTCCTGCGCCGCGGCCGGAACCATCAGCGTGGTCGACGTGAACGGTGACGGTCTGGAGTTGCCGGTGGGAACGGAGCCGCGCTCGATGGCGATCGACACGCTCAGCCACGAGCTCTTCGTCGGGATCGCGGGAGACAAGGCGGTCGCTCGGGTGAACCTCGACACGATGAAGGTGGAAGCGCAGAAGGACGTGGGTGTGCGGCCGGATCACGTCGCGCTCACGCCGCAGGGCATCGCGGTCCTTCCACGCGCGGACGACGCGGCGTACTTCACCGACATCGACTCGCGCGAGGCGCCGATGCGGGTGCCGTTCACGGGAGGAGTGCGGCTGATTGGCACGATGGGACTCAACACGGTCCAAAGCGTGTTCGGAGGCGGCGGTGCGCGTCGCCAGTGGCACGGACAGGCGCTGGTCCCGGTGGGAGATGGCGTGTTCGTGATCCACAGCACGGTGGAACCCAACGCGGATGAGAACGGCTTCGGGAGAGGATCCGAGGGTGGCGGCACGTACGGTGGCGGCACTTCGCTGCCCATCTCCACCGTCGCGACGTTCATTCCGTTCGATTCGTATGAGCCGTCCCGGAGCTCGATCCTGATGGGCGGCGCGGAGGTCACCGGCGCGGCTGCGAATGGGAAGTACCTCGTGATCGTGGATCGCAACTCGCAGTCCGTGCTGCTGATGCCGCGCTTCGCGAATGGGGTCTCGAACGCACGCGCGACGGCCGTCGTTGGCAGTGGGCTACAGGGCGCGGCGGTGGACGCGGACGGCAGCGTCGTCACGTACGCCGCGTTCGATCGCAAGGTGGAGCGCGTGGCGGATCTGACGAGCCACTCCGGCAGCCAGATCAAGCTGCAGGTGATCGCGGAGCGATCGCTCGGCGACACGGGGCTGGATCTGGAGCTGCAGCAGGGGCGCGAGCTGTTCTTCACCGCGACCACGCGCACCTCCAGCTTCGGCGTCTCGTGCGCGAACTGCCATGTGGATGGCCGTGAAGATGGACTCGTGTGGAGCGTGGATGGAGATCGCCGTCAGACGCCCATGCTCGCGGGCCGGCTGCACGACACCGCGCCGTTCGGGTGGACCGGAGACAGCAAGACCGTCGAGGCGAACATCCAACGCACGATCAAGCGCCTGGGAGGCACTGGCATCACCGCGAAGGAGGAGAAGGCCCTCGCGCGGTTCATCACCGAAGCGCTCCCGCCGCCGCCGGTGCCGCCATCACATGAGGATCCCGCGCTCGTGGCGCAGGGGTCGAAGGTGTTCCACGAGAACGCCGGGTGCGCGGACTGCCACGAGGGCAAGGCGTACACCGACGGGAAGAACTACAAGCTCTACGGCTCGCAGAACGCGCGCGTGGATCCGGCTCGCAAGCGCGAGATGAACACGCCGTCACTCAAGTTCGTGGCGATGACGGCGCCGTATCTGCACGACGGATCGGTCAGCTCGCTGGAGCAGATCGTCTCGGATGCGCACGACTCGATGGGCAGCACGAAGGATCTCAACGCGGATCAGCGCAAGGCGCTGGTCGCATACCTCAAGACGCTCTAGGACGTGAGAAGGCCCGAGGGATCGATCGATCCACTCGGGCCTCCTTTTCTCAGCCGACCTGGACCTGAATCTTCCGCGGCTTCACCGACTCCGCCTTCGGGAGCGTGAGGGTGAGGACGCCGTCCTTGAACACCGCGGAGATCTTCGCCTGATCGATGTGCTGCCCCAGCCGGAACTGCCGCGAGTAGTGACCTTCGCGGTACTCGGCGTACAGCGGCTTCCAGCTTCCGTTCGGCGGCTGAATACGCGCGGTCAGCGTGAGCAGGTTGTCGCGGAGGTCGGTGGTGATGTCCTCCGGCGCGACGCCGGGAAGATCGGCGACGACGGTGAGCGCGTCCTCCGTCTCGTAGATGTCCACGGCGGGCTCGAACCAGCGGCCCTCGTAGCTGCCGGATTCGGTGGCCTCATGCTTCTCGCGCACCGGCACCGGGCGCTCGTTCACGGTCTTCTGAAGGTTGCTTTCCATGACTGAAATTCTCCGTGGGTTAGTTGACCTGGATCTTCCGCGGCTGCGCCTTCGGGATCCTCGGCAGGACGACTTCGAGCAGGCCGTTCTTGTACGTGGCGGCGATGCGTTCGCCGTCGATGATCTCGGGCAGCGTGATCGTGCGGCTGAACTTCCCGCCCTCGCGTTCGCGGCGGTGGTAGCTCGCGTTCGCGACCTTGACGACGCGTTCGCCGGACAGCGCGAGCTGGTCGCCCTTCACCGTGACGTCGAGCGAGTCCTTGTTGACGCCGGGCATCTCCGCGCGGACGACGAAGTTGGTGCCGTCGTCGAAGAGGTTCACCTGCGGAAAGACTCCGGCGCTGCGCAGGGATGGGGTGTTGAGGAGCGGCTCGAA
>JBJMQN010000020.1:0-8776 GCA_045802665.1 Myxococcaceae bacterium
GTCACCAACGAGACCCAGGTGGAGGTGCTGGATGACAACGGCAAGGTGCTCTTGCACAGCAACGCGTTCTACGTCGCGGCGGAGGCGACCACCCGTGAGGCCTCGGCGGCGGTCTCTCAGCGAGCGGTCCAGCTCCAGTACCACGCGGTCAAAGCCGCGGTGCCCGGCGTCATCGGCGAAGTCTTCGTGCGCGTGGGCGACTTCGTCTCCGCCACCACGCAGCTCACCAGCATCGCGCAGGCGGACGTGCTGGAGCTCTCCGCATCGGTCCCGGCTGCTCGCGCCCGGACGGTCACCAACGAGACCCAGGTGGAGGTGCTGGATGACAACGGCAAGGTGCTCTTGCACAGCAACGCGTTCTACGTCGCGGCGGAGGCGGATCCGCGCACGCAGCTCGTCGAGGTGAAGTCGGTGTTCGAGAACACCGTGGGCCTGCGCCCCAGTGAGCTCGTGCGCACCCGGCTCGTCTACGCCACGCGGAACGCGATTCAGATCCCGGCGCTCGCGGTCGTCCGCCAGAGCGGTCAGGCGTTCGCGTTCGTCGTCGCTCAGAAGGAAGGCAAGACCGTCGTCGAGCGGCGGCCCATCTCACTGGGCGCGCTGGGCGAGTCTTCGTACGTCGTGGAGTCTGGCCTCAAAGAGGGGGATCAGATCGCGGTCTCCGGCCTGCAGGCGCTGCGCGATGGCGCGGCGATCAAACCGAAACCGCAGCAGTCCGCGGCGCTGGGTGGGTCCGGCGTTCAGGGCGGAGACAGGTAGGCACGGCGGATGTTCGTAGACTTCTTCATTCGAAGGCCGGTCTTCGCGATCGTCTGCTCGATCCTGCTGACGATGGCGGGCGCGATCTCGATTCCGACGCTCCCGATTGCGCAGTACCCGGATCTCGCGCCGCCGCAGGTCACCGTCACCTCGACTTACGTGGGCGCGAGCTCGGACGTGGTGGAGACCTCCGTCACGATCCCGCTGGAGCAGGAGCTCAACGGCACCGAGGGCATGCGGTACATCACCTCCACCAGCGGCAACGACGGCACCAGCGTCATCACGCTCACGTTCGACGCCACGCGCGACATCGACGTGGCGGCGGTGGATGTGCAGAACCGCGTCAGCCGGGCGTCCGCGCGTCTGCCGTCGCAGGTGAACCAGACCGGCATCGTGATCAACAAGGCGTCGAGCCAGCTCCTGATGAGCTTCGGCCTCTACAGCGACGGCCGCTACGACTCGAAGTTCATGTCGAACTACGCCGACGTTTATCTGAAGGACGCGCTCAAGCGCGTGAAGGGCGTGGGCGAGGTCCGCATCTTCGGCGAGCGGAAGTTCTCGATGCGCCTGTGGCTGGATCCCACCGCGCTCGCTCGACGGAAGCTGACGGCGCAGGACGTGGTGAGGGCGCTGCAGGAGCAGAACATCCAGGTCGCCGCGGGACAGGTGGGCGCCCCTCCGTCGCGAAACGATCAGCCGTATCAGCTCTCGCTTCGAGCGCACGGCCGCCTCGTGGAGCCGGACGAGTTCGGAGAGATCGTCCTGCAGCGGACCGCGGACGGTCAGGTCGTCCGGATGAAGGACGTGGCGCGCGCGGAGCTCGGCGCCGAGAACTACTCACAGCTTCTGCTCTTCAACGGCATCGAAGGCGTGGGGCTCGGCATCTTCCAGCTCCCCACGGCGAACGCGCTGGATGTCCGCGACGCCGTCACCGCGGAGCTCGCGCGGCTGTCGAAGCAGTTCCCGCCGGGCATGTCCTACAAGCCGGGCACGGACACCACGCTCGCCGTCCGCGCGTCGATCGACGAGGTGATGAAGACGCTGTTCGAGGCAATCGCGCTGGTCATCCTCGTGATCTTCATCTTCCTGCACGGCTGGCGGAGCGTGCTGATCACCGCATTCACGCTGCCCGTGTCGCTCGTCGGCACCTTCGCGTTCGTGAAGCTGTTCGGCTTCTCGATCAACACGCTGACCCTCTTCGGCCTCACGCTCGCCACCGGCCTCGTGGTCGACGACGCGATCGTCGTGATCGAGAACATCGAACGGTTGATGACGACGCGGGGCCTGTCGCCCAGAGAGGCCGCCAGCGAAGGCATGAAGGAGGTCGCCGGCGCGGTCATCGCCATTTCGATCGTGCTCGTGGCGGTGTTCGTCCCCGTTGCGCTCTTCCCCGGCACCACCGGCGCCATCTACCGGCAGTTCGCGCTCACCATCGCGGCGTCCGTCGCGCTCTCCACCTTCTGCGCGCTGACGCTCACGCCTTCCCTCTCCGCGCGAATGCTCAAGCACCACACCGGCAAGAAGTGGATCGGCTTCCGCAAGGTCGATCAGGCGCTGGACTGGGTCCGATCGAAGTACGGCCGTCTGCTCCACCGGCTCCTCCGCCACAGGCTTTTGATGGCGCTGGTGTTCATCGCCTTCCTCGCGGGCACGGTGTTGCTGTTCCGCAAGGTGCCGACCGGCTTCATCCCCGACGAGGATCAGGGCTACCTCATCATCTCGGTGCAGGGCCCCGAGGGCATGTCCCTCAACCAGACGCAGAAGGTGCTGCAGAAGCTGCAGGACATCCTCAAGCAGCAGCCGGAAGTGTCGGTGACGTATCTGCTCGGCGGCTTCTCGTTCGCGGGCACCGGCCCGAACATCGGCACCGGGTTCGCCGTGCTCAAGCCGTGGGACCAGCGCGAAGGGTACGAGCACTCCGTGGCGGGCATGGTGGAGCGGCTCCGCGGTCCGCTCTCGAAGATCGGCGAGGCGAAGGTCGTGCCGTTCCTGCCGCCGGCGATTCGCGGCGTCGGCTCCGTCGGTGGCTTCCAGTTCATCGTGGAGGACATCTCGGGCACGCGCACGCTGGGAGATCTGGGACAGGCCACGAACGAAGTCATCGGCAAGGCGAATCAGGATCCTCGGCTGCGCGGCATCTTCACTGCGTTCACGTCCGACACGCCGCTGCTGGATGTGGAGGTGGATCGTCAGAAGGCGAAGGCGCTGGGCGTCCCGATGGATCAGGTCTTCCAGACGCTCCAGCTCTTCATGGGCAGCCAGTACGTCAACGACTTCAACTACGCGAACCGCACCTACCGCGTGTACCTCCAGGCCGAGCAGCAGTTCCGCGACTCGCCGCAGGACATCGGCGCGTTCTACGTGCGGAGCGATGCGGGGCAGATGATCCCGCTGGAGTCATTGGTGAAGGTGACGCCGACGACGTCCGCGCAGGTCATCCGCCACTACAACCTGTTCCGGTCGGCGGAGGTGAACGGACAGAACGCCCCCGGCGTGTCGTCCGGTCAGGCGCTGGACACGATGGATGAGCTCGCCCAGCAGACGCTGCCTGAAGGCATGTCGGCTGAGTGGACGGGTCTGTCACTCGAGCAGCGCGAGAGCGGCGGGCAGACGGCGAAGATCTTCGGGATGGGCCTCATCTTCGTGTTCCTCGTCCTCGCGGCGCAGTACGAGAGCTTCCCGCTGCCGTTCGTGATCATTCTGTCGGTGCCGCTCGCGATCCTCGGCGCCGTCGGGTTGCAGGCGTTGCGCGGGTTCCCGAACGACGTGTTCTGTCAGGTCGGGCTCGTGATGCTGGTGGGCCTCGCGTCCAAGAACGCCATCCTCATCGTCGAGTTCGCCGAGCAGCTTCGCGCTGAAGGCAAGAGCGCCATCGACGCGGCGATCTCCGCGGCGGAGGTCCGGCTCCGGCCGATCCTGATGACGTCAATCGCGTTCCTGCTCGGCGTCGTCCCGCTGATGCTCGCGTCCGGTGCCGGTGCGGCGGCGCGAAACTCCCTGGGCACGGCGGTGTTCGGCGGAATGTTCGTCTCCACCGCGGTGAACCTCATCTTCATCCCCAGCCTCTACGTGATCCTCCAGAGCGGGAAGGCGCACGTGCGCGAACGGGACGAGCACCGCCCCAGCGTTGGCACCGCCGCCACCACGACCGGTCACTAGCGGACCACCAGCGGCCTCGGGGTTGGCGGGCGCGGCGATTGTCCCGCTTCGCGCCGCTGGTTACCCCATGTCGGTGCGTCCCGAGAGGCCCGGCTCCTACAACATCTCGCTCACCGCCGAAGCGTGGCGGCAGGTGGGAACCATCAGCGCGTCCGAGTTCGCCACGCTGCTGGACGTGCTGGAGCGCATCTCCGCCGCTGCGGCGCGAGCGCCAGGTGACGGTCAGAGCTCCGGCCGCGAGCACGTCGTCGCCGTCCAGTCGCTGGAGGCGAGCTTCGAAGTGGATCACGCAAGGCGCACGCTGCTGGTCCGCGCGATCGTGAAGCCGGGAGCGCACGCCGCGAGGTGACGCGCACGGGCGGGCGGGCGGGCAGACCTGCGCCTGCGGCATCCGAGTCCACCTGAGCACTGCTGTGCCCAGTCACTCAGTTGGGACACCTCCGAAACGCTCCGAAACGACGCTCGCCTCCCCTGCGACACTGCCTGAGCTGCCCCCACATCCGCTTCCATGCGGGTTGCCCGGGGCAACTCAACCGATGCGGCAGTGGCCCACCCAGAGGTCACATGAAGGCAGTGAGCGGCAACCGGAGATCTCGAGAGAGCGGACAGGCCGCCGTTGAAGCGGCGTTGACGCTCCCGCTCACCCTGTTTCTGGTCCTCGGCAGCATTCAGCTGATGATGATGATGCAGGGCCGCGCGATGGCGCAGTACGCGGTCGCGAGAGCCACGCGCGCGGGCAGCCTCAAGTCGGGCGAGTGCGCGGCGATGCTCCACACCGCGATCGCCGCAGTGCTGCCCACGTTCACGCGCACGCGCGATGCGAACGAGCTCGCGGACGCGTTCTTCGCTCGGCGCTCGGGACGCTTCTCGTTCAACGAGGACAGCGGTCGCAACGAGACCATCCTCTGGCTCGACCGCGTCTCGCCGACGCAGGGCCAGCTCAAGAACGAAGAGGAGCGGTTCGATCTCGGCAGCAACAACCCGCGCACGCTGATCGTGAAGATGACCTTCTGGTACCCGCTGCGCGTGCCGTTCGCGAACTGGGTGGTGAGCACGATGCTGCTCGCGCACTACGGGCTGCAGAACACGAAGTCGAACCCGCTCATGCTGGCGGAGAAGAACCCGGAGTGGATGGAGAACGCGTCCCTGTCCGGCCCCATCGCCGCCGAGCTGCAGCTGCGCCATTCGCGTTCGCACTACTCGCTGCCCATCGAGGTCAGCTACTCGATGCGGATGATGACGCCGGCGCGGCCGGCCAACTTCAAGACCCCCATCTGTGCGCCGTACCCGTGAGGCCCTTGCGCATGAACCGGAATGCCAGAGGTCAATCGCTGCTCCTGATGTCGCTCACGCTCCTGCTCGTGGTGCTGATGGTCTGCATGACCCTCTCCATCAGCACGCGCATCCGTCACAAGATGGAGCTGCAGACCACCGCCGACACCGCCGCGTACAGCAACGCGGTCATGTCCGCGCGCGCGCTCAACTCGATGGCGATCATCAACCGCACGATCGTCAGCCACTGGGTGGCGATGCTCGGCGTTCAGGCGAACCACGCGTGGGCGACGACGACGGCCTCCTACTTCGACGGGCTCGCGGACTTCTTCAACGACGAGCGCGACAGGAACGCCTGCTCCACCAAAGCGAAGGAGGATCTGCGTCAGGCGGAGCTGCTCGAGGCGCGCAACGCATTCCTCCACGCCTCGCTGAACCTCTGGAGCGGCGGCAACGCTGCGAGCGACAACGTCAGCCTCCGCAACTGCACCAACAGCACCTGCATCAAGCGGCTGACGCCCGGCTTCGCGCAGATGGACAAGGCGGTGATCGATCAGACGAAGGACGTCTGGCAGAGCATCCGGGATCTGGTCGAGGTGCAGAACGACATCCAGAAGAACCTGCTCGATGCGCTCAAGCAGCAGACGCTGGTGACCAACATCGCGCTGCTGTCGCAGGGTAAGGCGCCGGGCGGAAATCCGTACCCGTACACGATCGAACGCGGCGCGCCGTTGCTCGACAACCTCGGCATCCCCGATCGCATCCCCGCCGAGCGCGAGGTCTCCGGCGCGCTGGGCACCACCGGAAAAGATCTGATGCCGCTCGCGCACGCGGTGATGGGCAGCCGCGGCAACCACTTCGTCATGAGCGGCAAGGTGGAGTACGGGAACAACGCGTACCCAGTGGCTCCCCCTCGCGCGCGCCTGTGGACCTCGAAGATCCAGAAGCTGCTCAACAGCGAGTTCGGCGGCGGGACGTTCAAGTTCAGGCTGAAGTCCGAGCTGTCCGCGAGCTACCTCGACTCGGGTGACCCGCAGGAGCTGGGCTGGGGCACGAACGATCTCGGCAGCGACCCCGACAACGACTGGAACAACGCCGAGCAGGGCACGGAGGAGACCAACGGCGACCTCGGCGACCAGGGACCTCCTCCCCCGCAGCAGCCGTTCTACGACGTGGACCGCGTGAGCCGCGTCACGCCCGCGCGTTCAGTGGGATGGATCTACGCGACCGGCCGGTACAACGGCCACGCCAACGTCCTCTACGAGAGCCCGTGCGGCGGGCACTTCCGCACCATCCCGGTGATGGCGGCGGCGCGCGCGCACACCCGGATGGGATTGGATCTGGACTCCGCTCACACCTGGATGTTCGCGAAGGACATCAAGAAGACGGGCCAGACCGCGGACGGCAGCCGCGAGGTCTACTACTCGGGCGTCAACGCGCACGGCCACGAGGAGCAGCGCAACCCGAATCCCATGAAGGAGGGCTTCGAGGTCCCGAGGCACCAGCCGGAGACGATGTGCCACGGCGGCCATCGCCACTGGGGCGAGGTCGCGGACGAACGTCACTGGCTCGGCAATCAGGTGAACAACATGGGCGTGGCGCCGGGTGGGTTCGGCTTCGTCTTCCCTCAGAACGGAACCGATCCGGACACGGGCGCGGATCTTTCCGGCGCGGTGGGCGCGTTCGGCCAGCCGAAGCTTCCAGTGCTGCTCACGCTGCAGCAGTCCGGCAGCGGCGCGCCGAAGGATCCGTGGGATCTCACGCTCAACTTCTCGTTCAAGCCAGGCGGCGGCGGAACGGAGTTGGATCTCGCCAAGCGGAGCGCGACCGATCCGATGGCGGTGCTCGCGACCGGCATCAGCTACTACCACCGGCGCTGCAACCAGCATCAGAACCCGAAGGGTCCGGCGAACGGGAACCGGTCTGACTGCAGGAGCTGGAAAGAGTCACCGAACATGCTGAACCCGTACTGGCGAGCGACGCTGGTGCCCATCGACATCGACGAGCACAGCGCCGGCTCCGGCATCGACAAGACGCCCGGCACCCGCCGCATCAACGAAGCGAAGAAGATGCTGAAGGCGGCGAAGCTCCCGGACGCCGCGGATACGTACGTGGCCCTCAAGAGCCGCGGCTATCAGGGGATCCAATGAACGCGCGCGGCCAGGGCACGGTGGAGCTCGCGCTGGGGGCCACGCTCTTCGTGAGCGTGCTGTTGCTCGGGCTGTATTTGATCGAGGTCTCGTTCCTGTCGATCAAGGTGCAGGAGGCGTCCGCCGCGACCGTGTGGGACGCGACCGGCCGCACCGCGCACGACTTCAAGAACGCGGCGACGAATCCCGGCAGCGTGGACAAGCCGTACCAGAACATTCTCTCCGGCCCGAGCTCGTCCGAGAAGGCGCTCACCGCGCGGTACAAAGATTTCGACGCGCTGAACAAGGGGACCACCGGGACCGCTCGGCTCTTCGCGCGTGGGTCCGCGTTGCAGGCCGCGTGTGAGCGAACCTCGGGCGGCAAATCGGATCCCGTCGCGTTCGATCTGCCCCCGTCGACGACGTACAGCAAGGGCGTCGTTCCGACCCGGGTCAATTCGCTGCTGCGATCCTGGTACAGGCCAGAGGGCGGGACCATCTGCACCGCCTCCGCGAACGCTCAGGCGTTCGATCTGCCGAAGCAGTTCCTCGACAAGGACGGCCCGGGCGGCTTCTTCGCGAAGTTCCGCAGCGACAAGACCCTCAAGCTCTGCGGCGCGGGCCGAGCGGTCTCTGGCTCCTGCACCGCGGGCTACGCGGTGCTGCTCGGTGACTGGGGGCTGGATGGAAATCCGGGCGACCTCATCGTGCGCGACTCGGTGCTGCCCGAGAACAAGACCGACCAGGGCAAGCCGACGAACACGCCTTATCGCAAGATGGTGGAGGCCCTCTTCGAGGAGAGCGGCGCGCGCTACGACGCGGGCGGCAAGACGCCCGGCGCGGCCTCCAGGTTCGCGATGCGGATCGGTGGAAAGCTCGGGAAGGCGTACCAGGCGCCGACGAACGAGAAGCAGTTCTACATGAGCTACGCAGGCTCCGAGCACGACTACGTCGACATGCTGGATGGCCCCACGTTCGCGCAGACGCAGGCCGAGTGCGCCCGGCGCGGCGGCACGTGCAATCCGGCCACGTGCACCAACTGCCACTTCAACACCGCCGGTACTCAACCGGTGAACGGCAACCCGAAGCCGAAGCCGCAGGACGACTGGGAGAACCTGAGAAAGCCCTGCTTCCTCGGACTCGGCGGCTGCAAGGTTCCGTGACGAAGCTGACGCTCAACGCCTGAGCCTCACAACGCGTCGCCGCTCGCGAGCTCCTGCAGCTCGACCTCCAGCCGCGTCGTCGCTCGCGCCTTGATCTCGATCGGAAGCACGTTCTCCGGGAAGGGCCGCCGCTGGATCACGATCAGGTGTTTGCCGGGGCTGAGCGGCATGAACATCGGCGCCTGTCCCTCGGGATGGCCGTCTACGAGGACAGCCGCAGGCACCGAGTTTCCCTTCACCAGCACGGTGAGGTTGAGCTCGCCGAAGCCCGCGGGGCCTGCGTAGGTGATCGAC
>JBJMQN010000443.1:0-5620 GCA_045802665.1 Myxococcaceae bacterium
ATCTCCATCACCTTCTTCGCGCCTTTCAGCGTGCCGAAGAGTGGATCGTGGAAGCTGACCTGCGCGTCGTATGCCGCGGACATCGCCTGGCTGTCGCCACGGCCAAACGCCGCGTAAAAGTCCGTCGCCACTTTCGCGGCGCCTGCTGCCGTCATCGTGGTGCGGGAGGTCGGGGCCGCAGTCGCTCGAATGCCGTGGATTGTCATCGCTCAAAGCTCCAGTTCTGATCCTCGAACACAGTGAGGACGTGCCCAGGGACGAAAGTGTGCAACTTCGGCAGGAAAGCCAAGGAATACGAAGACTTGCAGATTCACTGCGCTTCGTCGCGACGAGGCCTTCATCCTCACATGGTCTCGGGACATCTGCTCCCGCCTACGGCTTCGGTCGCGGAGGTGATCGCCCGCATCAACCGGTCGTCTCGGGGACGAGGTTCGCGGACCCTCAGGACATCTGCTGCGTCGATTATCCGCTACCGCTTCTTCGGCAACGAACGGGCGTACGAAACCGCGAGCTTCACCCACGGCTCGAGCTGTCGTTTCGTCTTCACTCCCTCGCCATCCACGCGCAGCCATCCCGCCATCGGCCGTCCGCGCATCACCATCGGCCCGGCGTGGGGCTTTTCGCTGAGCGTTCCCATTTGCTCCGGATCGACGCGAAGGAGAACGCCGCCCTGTCCGCTCGCTGCGACGGTCATGTTCCCGCCGATCAGAAACGCGAGCCCGCCGAACATCTTCTTCTCCACCACCCCGCGCTCTTTTTCGAGCAGCTCCCGGATTCGATCCGCGAGCTCCGTGTCGTAGGCCATGTTGTCCCCTTTCGTCGGACGCTAGCGCTCATTCACCGCTCTTCTACTCGCTGCGTCCGGCAACCAAAGAAAAAGGCCCCCGCACTTTACGCGCGGAGGCCTCGGGTTGATCAGTAGTACGCCGGTGGGTCGCTCGCGGGGAACGATTGCATCGACGCTTCGAGCACGCGATCCCGCTCCCCAGCTTCATCCCGTGATTCGCCGGGAGCGATGTTCCACTGACCGTGGCCTCCCGCTCGCTTCGTCGCGGTGGGTTTTGCCGTCGGCTCAACGGCGGTCGTTCGTTTCTTGAGTCGACGCCAACGGATCGGCCAGAGCGCGAGCGCGGACAGCGCGAGAACGAGGGCGATCATGATGATGAGGTCGAAGTTCATGCCGGCACCTCCTCGGTGGTTGGGGTTTCAATGACGCGGGACTCGGTCTTCTCGGTTCGCAGCGGTGGAAGCTTCAGCGAGAGGATTCCCGCGGGAATGCTGTCGTCGTCGATAACGACGGCGCGGTGGAAGTTGGCTTTCGCCATTCGCTGCAGTGCCCGATCGAGCAAGTCAGTCTCCGCAACGGTAATGAACTTGCGGTTCGCGTAGTTGCCCACGAGATCGACGTGTCCCTCGGCGATTGCCTGCGCGGCGAAGACGAGGTCGCGTTCGCTGAGCAGGCCAACGAGGCGTCCATCATCGTGACGGATCACCACCGCGTCGGCGCGACCATGGAGCAGTCGTTGTGCCGCGACCTTCAGAGGCGCGCCGTAGCCGAGCACGGCGAAGTTCCGCTCCATCAGCTTCTTCACGGGGATCTTCGAGGTCATGACTGCTCCTGTCGCCGACGCGGGTGAGATGGGCCGGCCGCGCGGGTCGGATCGCGGGCCGTGCCTGGAGAGATTGGTTTGAGGTGAAACGGTACAGCGCCCCGGGCCGCGCGAACGCAGCCGGGCGCTTCAGCCGAGAACGACGGCGGACGTCTGGTGAGCGAGCGCGACGCTCATCGTCTTGCAGAGATCGAATGTGATCTGGGTCGCACGCATGGCTCGAATGAAGAACGTCGGCCGAGCGGTCATTGTTCCCGCACGAAGAGACGCTGATCTCACGAGCTCAAACCGGGCGATCGCGACGCGTTGTCCGCGCTGCGAGTTTTCGTCACGGAAACACGTCCGTCGGATCGTGCCGGTACTTCAGCACCGCCGCTTCGTTGAACACGTAGACGTCGTTTCCGACAGCGGTGATCGCCCGCGCCGCTCCGGGAACCGGGATCGCCACCGTCCTCGTTCCGTCGTAGCGATCGAGGTACGCCTGCCCGTTGCGATACACGAGCAGGTACGTGAACCCGCCGCTCATCGGCTGTGCCTGGAGGAAGCTCGTGCCCGAATCGGAGTCCTCAAACGGCCTCGTCCACGTGCCGCCGCTCAGGTGCAGCGCGGCCGTGTTGCTGAGCACCCAGAGATCGTCCGGGCCCGTCCCTGAGATGTCGTTCGCATGAAACCCGCCGTCCATCATCCCAGCGGGAAAGAGCTCCGTGACCTCCGCGCCGTCCCACTTCTTCCCGACGCCGTTCCAGCCTACCGCGTACACATTTCCGGCTGAGTCACCCCAGACCGATCGCAGGTCCGACGTCACTCCCGCATCGAGCGCGCTCCATTCGCTCCCGTCATAACGAACGAACGTCCCTGAGCCACCCACCGCGTAGGCCTCGGTCGCGGACCTCACCCAGACGTCGTTCAGGTCCGCCGCAACCCCGGCGTCGAACGCGCTCCAGCTCGTGCCGGTCCACATCGAACCCTGACCGTTGTTTCCCACGGCGAAGACGGATCCCGCCGCGCCATGCACCGCCTGCAGATGTCTCGGCGTGTTGGTGGTGAGGAGCGGACCCCACTGGCCGGAAGTGCGCCGCAGCGTCGCGCTCTGGAGATTCCCGCTCAGGTCATCTTTCCACCCGACGACGAACATCTCGTTGTCGCTCTGCACCCAGAAGTCGGTCATCGAAATCGCGGGCTGTTTCGCGGCCTCGGGCAGCTCGATCGTCTCGAAGCTTCGGAACACCGGGAAGCTCAGCGCTGCCGTCAGGGCCGAGCCCTCCATCGCGACGTTCAGGCTGCACGTGCCCGGCGCCAATGCTTCGACGTCCACCGGGTGATTGAGCTGATCGACGAACTTCGCTGGATCGCCGCTCGCGTCTCGGAAACCGCACACAGTGGGCGTGGTGATCTGTACGGTCCTCGGGAAGCCCGAGATGCACGGGACTTTTCCGCCGATCGTCGCGACCGATTGAATCTCCGTGCGCGCGCCGACGAACACCACCTCGTTCGTCAGACGATTCAGAGTGAGCTGATCGAACGCCTTCGCATCGTAGGCGGTCAGGGTGAGCGCGAACGTCGGATCATCTGGCGACGTGAGCGTGAATGTTCCGGTGTCCTTCGTGATCTGCCCGGTGACGAGTCCGCTGTCGTCGTTCAGCGTAAGCCGCGGATCATTCACACCGAAGTACCCGTACCCGTCGAGCGGCTTGTCGTCGTGGAAGAGCGCTCGGCTGAACATCGCGCCGCCGCCCGCGGGGATCCAGCCGGGAAGGGACTCGTCGACGGTCTCGCACACCGGCGCCAGGACGACGCGGTTCACCTTCCACGAACGGAACGAACTGCTGACCTCGATGATCTCTTTGTCGACCGTGACCTTCGCGGTGAACGTCGCGCTGCCTTCCTGCCGGGTGTGAGCCTTGAAAGCTCGCGGATTGCCGGTGGCTTCGAGCTCGAACGAATCGCCGCTGAACGCCGCGTCGGTCACCGTCGCCTTCACGGGTTTGCACTTCGGGATCGACGCCTCCGCGAGCGCTTCGGGCAGATAGATCGCCGCGTCCAGTCTTCCCATCCCGACGAAGAACGCCGTCGCAGCGACGGGGAGGACGAAGTCGATCAGGCTGAGCTGATCAGCACAGGAGAGGATGAGCAGATCGTGTGTGGCGCCGAGTGCGACATCCGCCTCTGTAGGCACCACCGACGCTCGCTGCTGCGGAGGGGGACCACAGCTCAGGACGAACGCGAGCAGCGCGATCAGCAGGCGATTCGATGAGCGCATCGGTTGCCCCTTTCCCCACGAATACTCAGTCGCCGGGCGCGCCTGCAGCGATCAATACGCCCACGTTCACGCGCGTCCTGGCCACTCAGCAGCTCGTTATGGCAGCGGCTGAGAGGTCGCGCTCGGCGCGTCGAGTGCGCGCGGCCAGCCGTTTGCGTA
Organism: Myxococcaceae bacterium; assembly: GCA_045802665.1. Classification (GTDB taxonomy): domain Bacteria; phylum Myxococcota; class Myxococcia; order Myxococcales; family Myxococcaceae; genus JBJMQN01. The sequence goes on from JBJMQN010000443.1 coordinate 4,030, forward strand.
GTCGAGCGTGTCGACGAGCAGCTTCCGCCCCGAGCCCGGCGTGTTTACCTGGCCCGGCAGCCACGCGTGGTGCGTGGCCGCTGCAACCCGCGAGGGCGAGCGAGACCAGTGCGCACGCGACTGTGATGCGGAAACCCATGAGCACTGGATACCAGACACGGGATGCCAGCAGACAGGACCGGTCAGCTCGTCGCGCTCGGTGATAGAGGTGCGCCGATCGATGGCAGGCCTCCCGGTGAACGAAGATCAGCAGCAGTCCGCGCGGGTCCCGATGCGGGAGATCTTCTGGTACTTCCTCAAGCTCGGCTGGCTCGCGTTCGGTGGTCCGGTTGGGCAGATCGGCCTGATGCACCTCGAGGTCGTCGAACGTCGCCGCTGGATCGACGAAGACGAATTCCTGAGCGCGCTCAATTTCTGCCACGTGCTGCCCGGGCCTGAGGCGCTGCAGCTCGCCATCTATCTCGGGTGGAAGAAGGCCGGTCACCTCGCGGGAGTTCTCGCTGGCGTGCTCTTCATCCTGCCGGGATTTCTCACGCTGAGCGCGCTCGGTTGGATCTACGCGCACTACGGCCAATCGCCTGCGGTGCTCTCTGTGCTCTGGGGATTCCGGCCGGTCGGGCTCGCGCTCCTGCTCGCGGCGCTGGTGCGAATCTCGAAGGCGGCGCTCAAGGGACCTTTCGCGATTGGCCTCGCCGTCATCGCGTTCGTGGCGTTCCACTTCGCGCAGTTGCCATTTCTCGTCGTGCTCTTCGGGTGTGGCCTTGCGTCACTGCTCTGGCAGCGGCGAGGTGCGAAGCCGGCGGCCGCGCTCGCGTTGCTCTTTCTGTCGGGCCGCTCCGATGCAGCGGAGTCCGCGAGCAGAAGGCTCTTCGACATCTCGTGGTTCTTTCTGAAGGTCGGCCTGTTCTCGTTCGGCGGCGCGTACGCGGTGCTTCCGTACATCCGCGAAGGCTCCGTCGCCGGTTACGGGTGGATCACCGACCGCCAGATGATCGACGGGCTCGCGTTGGGGGAGACGACGCCGGGGCCGCTCATCTCGATCGGCATCTTCGTGGGCTATCTCGCCGGAGATGGCGCTGGCATTCCGTGGCAGGGCGCCATCGCGTCCGCGTTCTGGCTCTTTCTGCCGTCGTTCGTCTTCGTGCTCGCCGCGGCGCCGCACATGAAGTGGCTCACCTCGAAACCCTCGGTGAAGCACTTCCTCAAGGGCGTCACGAGCGGTGTCGTGGGCCTCATGTTCTCCATCTCGATTCCACTCGCGATGGTGGCCTGCGCGCCGCAGGGGAGAGTGGATGTCGCGACCGTGCTCCTCGCGTTGGGAGCGTTCGCGCTGCTCACGTTCTGGAAGTGGCGCCTGAACGTCGTCGTCGTCGTGCTCGCCGGCGGCATCGCCGGGGTGGTGCGCCTGCTGACGTGAAGCTCACGGCGCCGAGTAGTGCTCCGTCGCCGCCTCGCCCGCTTTCGCGGGGAAGGACTCCACGATCGCGTCGTCGCGGTAGCAGTACGCCCAGTCCTCGGCCGGTTCGAAGCTTCGGATCACCGGATGGCGGGCCGCGCGAGCGTGCTTCGTCGCGTGGTGATTCTTCGAGTC
>JBJMQN010000021.1:0-5100 GCA_045802665.1 Myxococcaceae bacterium
AGGTGCCCGAACGTGTCGGTGAAAGTCTCGGACGCGAGCGCGGACAGCGTCTGGGCATCGGCCACAGTCGCGACGCGCACGACGATTTTCGATTCAGCAGGCGAGGTCATGAGGCAAGCGGAGCGCGACTCTCCCGCGCCCCCGCTCGACACTCAACGCTCAACGAGCCTTCTCAGTTCACCGCGCCGGTGAAATCCACGAGCTCGATGGGCTCGGACGCGACCTGGAGCCGCACCTGCTCGCGATAGCCTTCCGCGTCGCCGCCGATCTGGAACGCCATCGGCTTGGTGAACTTGATGCTGACATCCTTCGCGTAGAAGTCGCGGATGCCTTCGTCGCGCCAGGTTCCCGCCCACAGCTTCGGCAGGTTCGCGATCGCGTTCATCGTGCCCACCGCGCCGAGGCGGAGGTTCATGTAGCCGGCTCGCTTCGTCGCGAACGGGAACATCTTCAGCTCGAAGCCGTAGTACGGAATCGTGCCCGCGGACGCCATCATCAGGCGGCCCTTGAACATCGTCTCGCCGGGCTTGTACGAGGTGCCGGTCGGCTCGCCGTCCGGACCGATGAGGAACGCCTCGCCCTCGTTGTTGATGACCTCGGCGTCGAACCACGTGGACGCGGTGAGGTAGTGCGGGATGGTCTTGAACGCCACCGCGGAGAAGTAGCCGCCCGGGCCGGTCATCGCGCGCTTGAGCAGCCCGCGGCCGAGGTTCTCCTTCACCCAGATGTAATCGTTGAGCAGCTTCCCGTCGACGCCGAGGCCCGCGAACGGCGCGCGCTTGCCTTCGACCTGCAGCATGTCGACGCGGCGGTAGCCGGGGACTTCGCCCGCCCGAGCGCGGAGGACGTCATCGAGGATGCCGTCGCTGCGAGTGGAGGACGCGTTCACGAGCGCGGCCATGCCGTTGCCGGTGCCGAGCTTCAGGATGCCGAAGCGCGGGGCGCGCTGATGAAGGTAGCGGTTGCGCTGATCCAGCTGCCCGTAGATCTCGTTCACGAACCCCATGAACGTGCCGTCGCCGCCGCCGCAGAACACCGTGTGATAGCGGCGCTCGAGGACGGTCTGGGTGATCCGGCGCGCATCGAGCTGCGAGCGCGACACGAACAGGTCCTCCTCCGGCACCACGTGCGACAGCGACCGGATGACGCGGTCCGTGACCTTCCGGGCGTTCGCGTTCAGCAGCACCGCGACCTTCGGCTCCACCGTCGGGCGGAACGAAGGGACTTTGAGCGGGGCGTGGCGGAGGGGCTGGACGAGCATGTGTACTCCGGGGTGGGGCTGTGTCTTACGCGCTGCGGCAACCGGGGCTGAGGCTGCACGTCCAGGGCCATGGTCAACGCACCGGGCCAAAGGCGTGCCAACCTGAACCGTTATGCGGAGTTGGCGCATTTCCGGGTGGACAGACGCCTGCCCGGTGAGCCCCCAAATGCAACCTTTCGGTGACGGTTCGGTGCGCAGCGCGTTACGCAGTGCGACGCGGTCCAGTCGTCGTCAGCGAAAGTCAAGCCCCGGCTGGAACCCTACGGCAACGCAATACCTCAATCGGTTCGCGAACTTGCCCGGCGGCCTCGTTTGACAGGCCCGGGTCCCTGGTTAGGTTGGATCCGTCGCTGAGATTTCAAGAAATACCCAAAGAATTCAGGAGGATACCTCAAGTGGCTAAGATTATTGGCATCGACCTTGGCACCACCAACTCCGTGGTCGCGATCATGGAAGGGCGGGAGCCGAAGGTCATTACGAACGAAGAGGGAAGCCGGATCACCCCGTCGGTCGTCGCCTTCACGAAGGATGGAGAGCGGCTCGTCGGTCAGGTCGCCAAGCGGCAGGCCATCACGAACCCCGAGCGCACGGTCTATTCGATCAAGCGCTTCATGGGGCGCCGCTTCGAAGAGGTGGGCGATGAGACGAAGCTCGTCCCGTACAAGGTGGTGCGGGGCCCGTCGGGTGACGCTCGCGTGGAGATCGACGGCAAGCAGTTCAGCCCGCCGGAGATCTCGGCGCAGGTGCTGCTCAAGCTGAAGCGCGCCGCGGAGAACTATCTGGGCGAGAAGGTGACGGACGCGGTGATCACCGTGCCCGCGTACTTCAACGACGCTCAGCGCCAGGCGACCAAGGACGCAGGCGAGATCGCGGGCCTCAACGTCAAGCGCATCGTGAACGAGCCCACTGCGGCGGCGCTCGCGTATGGGCTCGACAAGAAGAAGGACGAGAAGATCGCCATCTACGACTTCGGCGGCGGCACGTTCGACATCTCGGTGCTCGAGGTCGGTGAGAACGTGGTCGAGGTGCTCGCCACGAACGGCGACACGCACCTCGGCGGCGACAACATCGATCAGGTGCTGATGGACTGGCTGATCGCCGAGTTCAAGAAGGACACGGGCCTGGACGTCACCAAGGACAAGATGGTGCTGCAGCGTCTCAAGGAGGCGGCGGAGAAGGCGAAGATCGAGCTGTCCTCCGCGCTGGAGACGGACGTGAACCTGCCGTTCCTCACGGCGGATCAGACCGGTCCCAAGCACCTCAACGTGAAGCTCTCCCGGGCGAAGTTCGAGGCGATGATCCAGCCGCTGGTGGATCGTTCGCTGGAGCCGGTGCGCAAGTGCGTGAAGGACTCGGGCATCGACTTCAAGGAGATCAACGAGGTCGTCCTCGTCGGCGGCTCCACGCGCATCCCGATGGTTCAGGAGGCCGTGAAGAAGCTGTTCGGCAAGGAGCCGAACCGGTCGGTGAATCCGGATGAGGTCGTGGCGGTGGGCGCGGCGGTGCAGGCGGGCGTGCTCGCGGGCGAGGTGAAGGACATCCTCCTCCTCGACGTGACGCCGCTGTCTCTCGGCGTCGAGACGCTGGGCGGCGTGATGACGAAGCTCATCGAACGCAACACGACGATCCCGACGAAGAAGAGCGAGACGTTCTCCACGGCGGCGGATGGTCAGACGCAGGTGGAGATCCACATCCTCCAGGGCGAACGCGAGATGGCGAACGACAACCGTTCGCTGGGCCGGTTCCACCTGACGGGCATTCCGCCCGCGCCGCGCGGCATCCCGCAGGTCGAGGTGACGCTGGACATCGACGCGAACGGCATCCTGAACGTCTCCGCGAAGGACAAGGCGACGGGCAAGGAGCAGAAGATCACCATCACGCACTCGTCCGGTCTGTCGAAGGACGAGGTCGGCAAGATGGTGGACGAGGCCAAGCGCAACGAGGGCGAGGACAAGAAGCGCCGCGAGCTGATTGAGCTCAAGAACCGCGCGGAGAACCTCGCGTACCAGATGGAGAAGCTGGTCAAGGAGAACAAAGAGAAGCTCTCCGCGGACAGCGTGAAGGCCATCGAAGAGGCGCTGAAGGAAGTGAACGCCAAGCGCGAAGGCCAGGACAAGGAAGCGCTGGAGAAGGCCGTGCAGACTCTGGAGGCGGCGTCGCACAAGGCAGCCGAGGAGATGTACAAGGCCGCGGGTGCGCAGGGCGGCGGCACGCCTCCCGGTGGCGCTCCGGGCGGCGGTGGAGCGCAGCCTCCCGGCGAGCAGAAGAAGGACGACGTGGTGGATGCGGAGTTCCGCACCAACTAGTCGGTTACTTCAACCATTGAAGTGAACGAGGGCCCGCGGTTCCGTCATGGAGCGCGGGCCCTCTGCTTTGCGGGGTGAAAATTACACGCTCGCTCAGCAGGCAGGCTGCGCTTGGACGTTCGGCGGTAGAGTGCGTGCGCCTTGAACGCTCCCCGTCCGCTGTCCGCCGCTGACGCACCGCTCGCCTTCCGCCGTTTCTTCGATGAGCTCCGCGAGCTCTTCCTCGAACGCGAGGCCTTGTTCACTCAGATGGAGCTCGCGCTGCTGTCCCGCGAGCACCTGCTCATCGTGGGCCCGCCGGGCACGGCGAAGAGCGCTGTGGCCTCCGCCGTCCTCGCGCGCATCGTGGATGAGACGACGCATCTGCCGTCGCTCTTCGCGAAGCAGCTCTCGGAAGGCACGGTGCAGACGGATCTCATTGGCCCGGTGGACTTCAAGGTCCTCACCGAGACCGGCCGCACCGAATACATCACCGAAGACGGCATGCTGGGCGCCATCCACGCGTTCCTCGACGAGGTGTTCGACGGGCGCGACATGCTGCTGCGCTCCATCCTGAATGTCCTGCACGAACGCGAGCTCAAGCACGGACGCCAGGTCACGCACGGCCGCATCGAGTGCGCGGTGATGACGTCCAACCGCTACCTCTCCGAGGTGCTCGCGCGCTCTCCCGAGGTCCTGCTCGCGTTCGCCGATCGCCTCTCGTTCATCTGCTTCGTGCCGAAGTCGTTCGCGCGCCCGTCCAGCCGCGGCGTGATGCTGACCCGCGCCACGGCCGGCCAGCGGCCCGAGCTCAAGCAGACGCTCACCATCCAGCAGCTCGACGCGCTGCAGGCGCTGGTGGAGAAGGTCTACGTGCCGTCCGTGATCTCCGAGGCACTGGAGAACCTCGCGGACTCGCTGGAGCGCGCGCTGCAAGCGCAGGTGGCGAAGCTCCCGGACTACGTCCCGACGAAGTACTTCTCGCAGCGCTCCACGGTGAAGGCGCTCTGGGCGCTGAAAGCTGCGGTGGTGCGCGATCGGATCTACCGGCGTCCGGACCGGCCGCTGGAGGCTCAGCTCGACGATCTCGACTCGCTCCGCCACTTCTTCCTGCTCGGTGGACCGCCGCAGGCCGAGGTCGAGGCGCTGCTCAAGTCCGTCGTCGATCCCCGCGAACGCGCGCAGCTCGAGATCCTGCGCGTGGAGCACAACGCGTTCGACGAGGTGGTCGCCAAGGTGAAGCAGGAGGTCGGCACCGGCGTGGATCGCGAAGCGCAGGCACTGCTCGTCAAAGAAGATCTCGCGCTCGCCGAGCAGCTCGGGAAGAACTACCAGGCGAACGTCGCGCTCGGTGCCGCGCAGTCGCTCACGAGCAAGCTGGTCCCGGGGCCTCGCCATCCAGAGAACCGATCTCCGCTGGTCTCCGCGGCGCGGCTCCTCGCGGGCGCGGTGGAGCTCAGGCTCTCACGCGGCATGTCGGCGCAGGGCGAAGGTCGCAGTGGCCTGCAGCTCGCGGCCTCCATCGGTGAAGTGCTGGAGCTGTGCCGAGCGGCC
>JBJMQN010000444.1:0-4144 GCA_045802665.1 Myxococcaceae bacterium
CAATTCGCGTCCGCTGAGAATGGCTGTGTGCAGCTCAGCGCCGCGGATTGCGCGCGGCAGGTCAAGGGAACGTCATGCTCAACACGGCAACTCAGGTCTCGTCCAAGTCGTACGCCTTCACCTCTTCCCCGCCGACGCTCCGGTTCGGGTCGAAGGGCTCATCGGTCGTCACGCTCCAGAACAAGCTCCGCGCGCTGGGCTTCAACCCCGGGCCGTCGGATGGAGTCTTCGGCAATGGGACGCTCGCAGCGGTGAAGGCGTTTCAGCATTCGCGCGGGCTCAGCGCCGACGGCGTCGTCGGCCCGAACACCTGGGGCAAGCTGAACGTCTCCGCGCCCGCTCCCTCCAGCAGCGGCGGCTCAGGTCCCACGCTTCGTGAGGGCATGAAGGGCAATCCTGTGAAGCAGCTCCAGAGTCGGCTGAACGCGCTGGGGTTCCACTGCGGCAGCGCGGACGGTGACTTCGGGCCGAAGACGGCCGCGGCGGTGAAGGCGTTCCAGCACTCGCGCGGGCTCACCGCGGATGGCGTCGTGGGACCGCACACGTGGAACAAGCTCGGCATCCACGCCTCGGGCTCGGTGTCGGGTGGTGGCGTCAGCAGCGGCGGCGGCGGTGGCAGCGTCACGAACGGCTACGTGAACGGCGTGCCGCACCAGATCCATGTGAAGTCCATTCCGAACGGCAAGGTGATGCGGTCGGACGCGGCGGATGCGTACAACCGGATGTACGCGGCTGCGCGAGCGTCGGGCGTCACGCTCACGCCGGTCAGCGGCTTCCGCACGATGGCGGAGCAGCAGTACCTCTACAGCCTGTACCTCCAGGGCAAGGGCAACCTCGCCGCGAAGCCGGGCTACTCGAATCACCAGAGCGGCATCGCGGTGGACATCTCGGTGGGCAGCACCGCCAGCTCCGCGTACCACTGGCTCGCCGTGCACGGCGCCGCTTATGGCTTCCGCCGCACCGTCCCGAGCGAGCCCTGGCACTGGGAGTACCGGCCGTAATTTTCGGGCCCCTGTGACGCTGCACGCTCCGATACGCTTCGCGCGATGTCCGAGCGCTACCGCGAACAACACAAGAAGCGCCTCGCGTGGATGCCGTGGCTCTACTTCTCGCTGAAGCCGCAGCATCAGCAGTGGGCGCAGGCGTGGCAGCGCGAGGTGCAGGATTTTCTGCGCGATCAGGAGACGATCGAGATCGGCGAACGCTGCTTCATCGCGCCCGACGCCGCGATCTTCGGTGAGCCGGGTCGCGCGGTGCGGATCGGCGACGGCTGCTCCATCGCGGCGCAGGCGTTTCTACACGGCCCCATCACGCTGGCGCGCGAGGTGAGCATCAACGCGCGAGCGAACTTGGATGGCGGCGGCAAAGGGATCACCGTCGGCGAGGGAACGCGCATCGCGACGGGCGCGTGCATCTACGCGTTCGATCACGGCATCAAGCCGGACCGGACCGTCCGCGATCAGCCGGTGACGTCGAAGGGAATCGTGATTGGCGCGGACGTCTGGATCGGCGCTCAGGCCGGGGTCACCGACGGCGTCACGATCGGCGATCACGCGGTGGTCGCGATGGGCGCGGTGGTGACGAAGGACGTGCCTGACTGGGCGATCGTCGCGGGCGTCCCCGCGCGCGTCGTGGGCGATCGCCGCCAGAAGTAACTCGCTCGCCCTTCGACCGGCTTCACGAGCGCTCGCAACGATTGGCACGCACGACCAGTGGCCCTCACTTTCAGCGCAGGAGGATTGTGATGCGCTCGACTCTTCAACTGGTCGCAGTGGGATGCTTTGCCGTCGCCGCGCTTGGCGGCTGCCGTCAGTACGAGGGCCGCGCCGCATTGGAGAAAGTCGCGTCCGTCCAGCAGCACCGCGACGACTTCCGGGACGATTCCATCCAGCACGGGCAGCAGATCAAGGAGCGCCTCGACTCACGTGCGCAGGCGCGCGCCTCGCGGCTTCGCGGGTACGTCTACAGGCACTCGGATGTCAGCCCGCGCGAGCTTCAACGGGATCAAAAGCGGATCGAGAAACTCCGCACTGACTCGCGCACGATGGCTGCCAACTCGCGCAACACGTTCGCAGTGACCGACATCGTCGCGGGCGAGCAGCTCTACGGCACGGTGAAGCAGGTTCGCGGGGATCGGATCGATCTCGTCACCCAGAACGGCCCCATCTCGCTTCAAGCCGCGCAGAACTCGCGCGTGACGGTGGATGGCCGTGAGGTCTCGCTTCAGGCGCTCCCGCCTGGCGCGGCGGTGAAGGCGTCTTTCGGAAATCTGGACGGCACGAGCTACTTCTACGAGGTCGCGCTCCGTTAGTGAGCGTCGCTGCTGACACATGGGCGCGGTCTCCGCTTGCCGTGCCCATGCGCAGCCGTTACGCAGCCTCCCCGTGAACCGGCTCGCGAACGAATCGTCCCCGTATCTCCGGCAGCACGCGGAGAATCCTGTCGACTGGTACCCGTGGGGCCCCGAAGCGCTGGAGCGCTCCCGCCGGGAGGACAAGCCCATCCTGCTCTCGGTGGGCTACTCCGCGTGCCACTGGTGCCACGTGATGGCGCACGAGTCGTTCGAGAACCCGGACATCGCTGCGCTGATGAATTCGCACTTCGTGAACATCAAGCTGGATCGCGAAGAGCGGCCGGATCTCGATCAGCTCTACCAGGGCGTCGTGCAGTTGATGGGGCGCGGCGGTGGCTGGCCGCTGACGGTCTTTCTCAAGCCCGACCTCACGCCGTTCTATGGCGGCACGTACTTTCCTTCTGAAGATCGCTACGGGATGCCCGGCTTTCCCAAGCTCTTGCTCGCGCTCTCGGACGCGTACAAGAACCGGCGCCAGGACATCGAGGAGCAGTCGCAGCAGTTCAAAGAAGGCCTCGCGCACATCGCGAGCTACGGCCTCGACGCGAATAGCAGCGAGCTGAAACCCGACGACATCGTCTCCGCCGCTCAGTCTCTGGAGCGCGAGATCGACCGTGTCCACGGCGGCTTCGGCGGTGCTCCCAAGTTTCCGAACCCGATGAACGTGGCGCTGCTCTTGCGCGGCTGGCGGCGGAGCAAGGATCAGAAGTTGCTCAGCGCGGTGCTGCTCACGCTGGAGCGGATGGCGAACGGCGGCATCTACGATCAGCTCGGCGGTGGATTTCACCGCTACTCCGTCGATCAGAAGTGGCTCGTCCCGCACTTCGAAAAGATGCTCTACGACAACGCGCAGCTCCTTCATCTGTACTCGGAGGCGCAGCAGATAGAGCCGCGGCCGCTCTGGAAGAAGGTCGTCGAAGAGACCGTCGCTTACGTGCAGCGCGAGATGACGTCGAAAGATGGCGCGTTCTTCGCGGCTCAGGACGCGGACAGCGAAGGCGAGGAGGGAAAGTTCTTCGTCTGGAAGCCGGACGAGATCCGCAAGCTGCTGCCGAAAGCGGACGCCGACGTTCTTCTCCGCCACTTCGGTGTCACCGAGCGCGGCAACTTCGAACACGGACACACCGTGCTGGAAGTGGTGGAGCCCACCGACGATCCGTCGCTCGCGCGCAGTCGTGAGGTGCTGTTCAAGGAGCGCGACAAGCGAGTCCATCCGGGGCTCGACGACAAGGTGCTGACCGGTTGGAACGGGCTGATGATCCGCGGCCTCGCGTTCGCCGCTCGCGTGTTCGACAGGCCCGACTGGGCGCAGCTGGCCGCTCGCGCCGCGGATTTCATCCTCCGCACGATGTGGAAGAACGGCCGGCTCCTTCGCGCGTACAAAGACGGCAACGCGAAGATCGACGGCTTCATCGAGGACTACGGCGACTTCGCGGCCGGGCTCGTCGCGCTCTATCAGGCGACGTTCGATCCGAAATACCTGGAGGCAGCGAGGGAGCTCTCCGCGGCGGCCGTGTCGCTGTTCTGGGACTCGGACAAGAGCGCGTACCTCGCTGCGGCGAAGGGCAACACGGATCTCATCACCGCGACCTACGCGCTGCACGACAATGCTTACCCGTCCGGCGCGTCGTCGCTGACGGAGGCACAGGTGGCGCTCGCGGCGCTGACGGGCGACACGGCGCTGCTCGAGCAGGCGTCGAAGTATCTGCGGAAGCTACGCGACAACATGCTGCGCAACGCCTTCGCGTTCGGGCACCTGCTGCTCGCGGCGGATTCGTATGTGGACGGCGC
>JBJMQN010000445.1:0-6594 GCA_045802665.1 Myxococcaceae bacterium
CGGCGCCGAGGCGCTGCTCCTGACCGCGGATCTCGCGAAAGAGAAGAAGGACTCCGCAGGCGAGCTGGCGGCGCTGCTTCAGCTCTGGGGCAAGCATCCGCTGTCGACGCTCTCCGAACCCGCTGAAGCGCGGATCAAGGGCATCAAGAAGGGGAGCATCACCCCCGAAGCGACGATCTGGCGCGCCGAGGCATTGATCGACTCCCACCGGAACAAGCAGGGGATGGCGCTGCTCGCGCCGCTGCTACCTTTGCTGAAGTTGCCGGATCCGCTCGCGTGCAAGGCGCACTTCCTCAATGGCAAGGCGCTGCGCAAAGAGCGGAAGCACTCGCAGGCGGTGACGTCGCTCGTTCCCGTCGTCACGAAGTGCACCGATCCGGATCTGCGCGCTCGCGCGATGTACGTGCTCGGCTCGTCGCAGTCGATCGTGGATCTGGACCGCGGCGCGAAGACGTATGAGGGGCTCGCGCACGAGTTCCCCACGCACAGCTTCGCGGACGATGCGCTCTTCTACGCGGCGGATCTCTACGTGAAGCTCGGCGAGCTCGACGCGGCGATGAAGACGCTCACCGAGCTCGCGGAGAAGTATCCGGGAGGCGACTTCGCGGCCGTGGCCCTCTTCAAGCGGTTCTGGATCCAGCGCGAGCGAGGACAGACCGACGAAGCGGTGAAGACCCTCGAGCTCCTCCGCAAGAGCTACCGCGAGGCCGAGGAGAGCTACGAATACGAAAGAGCGACCTACTGGCTCGGCCGCATGCACGAGAAGTCGGATCCGAAGGCCGCCGTCGCGTTGTTTCAGGAGGTCGCCGTCGATCACCCCGCGACGTACTACGGGCTCATCGCGCGCGATCGGATCGCGGCGCTGGACAACGACGCGTTCAACAAGCTCGGGCAGAAGCTCGCGTTCCCCGAGGCAGGCGCGCCGGTGTGGCCGCTGTTCGCGGGGCCGCTCGGGGATGATCCGCACTTCCGAGCTGGCGTGGAGCTGTACCGGCTGGGGCTGACGGAGGCCGTCACCTCGGAGCTGCTCGCGGCGAATCGGACCAATCAGCCTCCGGAGGCCGTGCGGCTCCTGGTGCAGATCCTGTCGCTGTCCGGAGACGCCCGGTCGGCGCACGCGGTGGCGCGAGTGTCCTTGCGACGCGATCTGTCGGGCCGCATTTCTCCGGAGAATCGTTTCGTCTGGGAGGTCGCGTACCCGAGGGCGTTCCGCGACTCGATCGAAGAGCACTGCAAGAGCGCGGGGTTCGATCCGGATCTGCTGCAGGCGCTGATGCGCGAGGAGAGCGCGCTGGATCCGAAGGCGCTCTCGTGGGCCGGCGCGCTGGGGCTGACCCAGCTGATGCCGTCCACCGCGATTCAGGTGGCGCATTCGCTGAAGTTGAAGACGCCGTCCACCGCGGCGCTGCTGGAGCCCGCGCTCAACATCCGCCTTGGCGCGTCGTACCTCGGCACGCTGCTCAAGCAGTGGAAGGGCAACAAGCAGTACGCCCTCGGCAGCTACAACGCCGGCGCGAAGGCCGTTCAGAAGTGGCGCGACGACAATCCGAAGCTGGAGCTCGACGAGTGGGTGGAGGAGATCCCCATCGCCGAGACCCGCGGCTACGTGAAGCGCGTGCTGCGGAGCTACAACACCTACCAGCTGCTCTATCCCACTCGGCCTCCGGTCAAGACGGCGAGCAACTCAGCGGAACGGAAGTAGCCGGGTCGGTTTCTCCCTCGTAGACTCCCTGTCCGTGGCGAAGGCGGACGTGAAGCAGCGACTCCGGGAGCTTCCCTCGATCGACGAGCTGCTCGGCTCGCCCGAGCTGCAGCCCGTCCTCGACGCACATCCCCGCGAACGCAAAGTGGCGGCGCTTCGGCTGGCGGTAGGCGCGGCGCGGGATCGGATCCTTCGCGGCGACGAACGCGGCTTCGAACGCACCGACGTGGAGGCAGCGCTCAAGACGTTGTCCACGCCCGGGCTGCGCCGCGTGCTCAACGCGACGGGCACGGTGCTCCACACGAACCTCGGCCGAGCGCCGCTCGCGAAGGAGGCGATCGCGCGCGTCGCGGAGATCGCTCGCGGGTACTCGAATCTGGAGTTCGATCTCGACGAGGGCGAACGCGGGTCGCGCTACGCGCCGGTGGTCGGGCTGCTTCGCTCGCTGACCGCCGCCGAAGACGCGATCGTGGTGAACAACTGCGCGGCGGCGACGCTCCTCGTGCTCTCGGCTCTGGCGCAGGGCAGGGAAGTCATCGTCTCTCGCGGCGAGCTGGTGGAGATTGGCGGCGGCTTCCGGGTTCCGGACGTGATGCGGCAGTCCGGCGCGGCGTTGATCGAGGTCGGCACCACGAACCGGACCCGGCTGTCCGACTACGAAAACGCGCTGACCGATCGCACGGCGCTGCTCACCAAGATTCACAGGTCCAACTTCGCGATGGTGGGCTTCACCGAGGAGACCTCCGTCGCGGATCTCGCGATCCTCGGTCGGCGGCGGCAGGTGCCGCTGTTTCACGATCTCGGCTCGGGCAATCTCCTGCCGCTGCAATCGGATGAATTGAGGTCTGAGCTCACCGTGCGTTCGTCGATTCAGGCGGGCGCGGATCTCGTCGCGTTCTCCGGAGACAAGCTGCTCGGTGGGCCGCAGGCGGGAGTGATCGTGGGGCGGGCGGAGCTCATCGCGCTCGTGCGCCGACATCCGCTCAACCGAGCGCTTCGCGTCGACAAGCTCACCGTCGCCGCCCTCGAAGCGACGCTGGAGCTGTATCGCGATGGCCGCGAAGCGGAAGTGCCCACGCGCGCCATGCTCCAAGTGTCAGCTGCTGTGCTCCGGCAGCGTGCCGAGCGCTTGGCGTCACTTCTCGGAGCCCACAACGTCTCGGTGACCGTGGAGGAGGTGAAGGGACAGGTAGGAGGTGGGGCCCTGCCGCTCGCCGAGCCGGTGTCGTACGCTTGCGCCGTGCCGTCTCAGGATCCGCAAGGGCTCCAGGACCGTCTGCGCCGAGCCGAACCGCCCGTTATTGCGAGAGTCGCAGAAGGCCGGCTGATTCTGGATGTCCGATGTCTGGAAGAGGAGGACCTGGGCGCTGTTGCATTGGCCGCGGTGAGCGCGCGTCAGGACTGATTAAGACATGGTTTTGAATAGCCACACTCTGGTGCTGAACCGGCTGTACCAACCGATCCACGTGACGTCGGTGCGCCGAGCTCTGTCGCTGATGTACCTGGGCGTGGCCAAGGCGATCGACGAGCAGTACCGGCTCTACGACTTCGAAGACTGGGCCGCGCTCGCCGCTCACGAGAACGAGTGCATCCACACGCCGAGTCAGCAGATCCGCGTCCCGCGCGTGCTGGTGCTCTCCGCGTACGAGCATCTGCCGAAAGGCCGCGTGCGCTTCTCCCGCCTCAACATCTACGCGCGCGATCAGGACACCTGTCAGTACTGCAGCAAGACGTTGCCCCGCAGCGATCTCAACCTCGATCACGTCATCCCGAGATCTCAGGGCGGCAAGACGACGTGGGAGAACGTCGTCTGCTCGTGCGTGCCGTGCAACCTGCGCAAAGGTGGAAGAACGCCCGAGCAGGCGGCCATGCGGCTGCTGAAGAAGCCGGTGCGCCCGCGGTGGACCCCGCTCTTCAGAGGTGCGCAGAAGCGCGTCACCTACAGGGAGTGGCTCCCCTTCTTGTCCAGTGCTGAAGCTTCGTACTGGAACGTTGAACTGAAGGACGAGTAGGGGACTTTCAGTTCGGCGCGGTTCAGGGTCAAATCCCGCGCGCTTGAAGGCACCCGGTCTCTACAACGTCATCGAGTTGGATCCGAACCGGACGCAGGCCACTTCACGGAATGAAGTGCAGCCGTCGCGTTTGCCGCCCGGGCTCGAGAAGAAGCAGCGCCACGAACGGAAGATCATCGCGGTGGGTGGCGGCAAGGGCGGCATCGGCAAGACGCTGGTGTCGGCGAACCTCGCCATCGCGCTCGCTCAGAAGGGCCACAAGGTCACGCTCGTCGACCTGGATCTCGGCGGCGCGAACCTCCACACCTGCCTCGGCGTCCCGCAGCCTGCGCTCACGCTCTCGGACTTCGTCACCCGCCGCACCACCAGGCTCGAACAGCTGATGGTTCAGACCGGCGTGAACGGGCTCACCCTCATCGCGGGCGCGAACGACGTGCTCGATGCGGCGAATCCGAAATACCAGCAGAAGCAGAAGCTGCTCCGGCATCTGCAGGCGCTGGACACGGACTATCTGCTGCTCGATCTCGGCGCCGGCACGAGCTTCAACGTGCTCGACTTCTTCCTGCTCGCGGATTACGGCGCGCTGGTGCTCTTGCCCGAGCCTACGTCGATCGAGAACGCGTACCGCTTCGTGAAGGCGGCGTTCTTCCGCAAGCTCGAGCTGGTGCAGGAGAAGTACGAGATCGAAGACGTCGTCGAGGCCGCGCTCTCCACGCGCGAGGGCGCCGCGCGGACGCCGTTCGATGTCGTGCAGCATGTGGCGCAGCGGGATCCGGAGCTCGCGGCGGAGCTGCAGCGGGAGCTCGCGACGTTCCGCGTGAAGCTCGTCGTGAATCAGGTGCGCACGCCCGCGGATGTGACGGTGGGCGCGGCGGTGGTCTCCGCGTGGAAGAAGTTCTTCGGGCTGGAGATGGATCTGCTCGGCCACATCCCGTACGACGACGAGGCGTGGAAGGCGATCCGGAAGCGTCGCCCGCTCTTGCTGGATAGACCGGAGAGCAATGCTGCGAGCTGCTTGCTGCGCATTGCGGAGAATCTGGTAGGACTCGACGCCTCGGCGAAAGCCGGCGCGCGAGCTCCATGAAACCCTGGCAGCAACAGACCTACTACGAGCTCCTCGAGGTCTCTCCGCAAGCTTCGGCGCAGGAGATCAAAGAGGCCTACGAGCGGCAGACCGCGGCCTACGCGCCTGACTCGGTGGCGATCTACACGCTCGCGGATCCGGCTCAGGCGGAGGATCTGAGGAAACGGTTCCTCGAGGCGTACGAGTACCTGTCCGAGCCGGATCTCCGCGTCGAGTACGACAAGAGCATCGGACTGGTGCCGGCGCGCAATCGGGAGGAGCCGTCCGCGGCGTCCCGCACTCCCGAAATGGGAGCGACGGAGCAATCCGCGGCGCCCCGCACTCCCAATCTGGGAGTAACGGAGCAGCCGGCCGCGTCCCGCACTCCCGAAATGGGAGCGACGGAGCAATCCGCGGCGTCCCGCACTCCCAATCTGGGAGTAACGGAACAGCCGGCCGCGTCCCGCACTCCCGAAATGGGGGCGACCGCGTCGCACCGTAAGTCCGACGCGACGGATGCTTCGCGCACGACAGGCGCCGACCAGGTGCCTCCGACCGTGACCGAGCCGCAATCCGCAAGCACCGCTCCGTCCGCCGGGCCCATGCCCGTGGCGGCGACGTCCGCGCCAGCGCCGTCGCCCGCGGCTCAGGCGTCAGCGGCTGCATCCATCGCCTCGAACGTGGAGATGTCCGCGGCGCCGTCCAACGCGAACGTCGAGACGCGAGAGGTTTCAGCGAAGAGAACCGAAGAGCCCGCGCAGCTGGCGATGAACGATCTGCTGAAGAGCGCGGAGGCGGGTCAGGCGTCGATGCCCAACGTCTCCGTCAGCTACATCCCGCAGATGCCGCGCCCCGAGCGCCGCCCGGAGATGCTGACCGTACCCGCGCCTTCGTTCTCCGCCGGAGAGACGACCAAGGTGGGCGAGGCCGCGGCGCCCGTGCAGACTCCCACCGCGAATCCCGACCGCAGATCGATCAGCGCGGAGATGCGCGTCGCGACGCCGATCTCCACGAAGACCGAAGCGCCCGTCGAGGCCGCGGAGTCCCCGAGCGCTTCCACCGAGCCCCAGCGCGAGCCGAGCCGCGCGCCCGAGGCGCCGCGCGAAGCACCGCCTGCTGCCACCGAAGCACCGCGCGCTGCGCAGCCGGAGCTCACCGACACCCAACGCAACGCCGCGATCGAAGAGGCGGACACGCAGAAGAATCCGATCCTCCCTCCCGCGCTGCCGTCCAAACGTCCATCCGGTTCCGTGCCGGCGGTGAACGCCGCGGGTCGCGACGAGGAAGAGCTCGATCAGCGCCAGCACCGCAAGACGCCGCAGCCTCTGGAAGTCGCGCAGGAGATCGCGCAGGAGACGGCGATTGCGAACGCCGAGGCGGCTCTGGCGCAGGTGGCCGCCCGGGTGAGGGAGCCGCGGCCGCGGCCGTTCGACATTCCGCCGGACGCGGAGTTCAACGGCGAGCTGCTCCGCAAAGTCCGTCAGGCGAAGAGCCTCACCATTCAGCAAGTCGTGGAGCGCACCAAGATCTCCACGCGCCATCTCGAGAACATCGAGGCGGACCGCTATGACGCGCTCCCGGCGACGGTGTACCTGCGGGGCATCCTGATGAACATCGCGCGCGAGTACAGCCTGGACCCGCTGAGGGTCTCCAAGAGCTACCTCTCGCTGGTTCCTCAGAAGAAGTAGCCCGGATCCATTAGTTGACGCCCAAGCGGGGTGGCCCTAAACCTGCCGCTCGATGGCCACCGACGAAGAGAAGGTCAAGGCTCAGCGGCTCGCACGCGCGATCGCGTCAGACATCTCGCTCTACAACGA
>JBJMQN010000446.1:0-6706 GCA_045802665.1 Myxococcaceae bacterium
GAACGCGCTCGCGGCCGCAGCGGCACTTGAAGCGCACGGGCATCCGCGAGGTGACTTCCACATCCGCGCGATCGAACAGCGCCCTCAGCACCGCCTGCGCACCCTGCTCGCCCGCGAGCTCCAGCGTCTTTCGGAAGCCGCCGTTCGCATCCAGCCGTTCGCGCAGCTTGTGCAACTCCTCCCGGTTGCCCGACGGAAGCGGCTGGATGAGCAGGCCGCCGACGAGGCCCAGCGACTGCTCGGGCGTGTGGATCACCTCGAGCTTTAGCAGCGTGTCGATCTGCTCCGAGTTCTGGAAGTAGCGCTCGAAATCCTTCGAGAGCTCCAGCGCGGACAGCTCCACGGAGGAGCGGTAGTACTCGCCGCCGCCCAGGTCCCGCAGCACCGAGATGAACCCCGAGTTCCCGAGTACGGGACGGTAGCGGTACTCGGCCGACGCCACCTCCACGTCCGCCACCGGGTTCTTCACGTAGCCGCGCACGTTCCCTTCGTTGTCCGCATCCACGAACATCCCGCGCAGCGGCCCATCGCACTCCAGCTGCACGTTCACGCGCGAGCGGGCGTTCTCCTTCACGAGCGAGCCCATCAAGACGCCCGCGGCCAGCCCCTGCGCGAGCACTCCGGCCGCCGCGTTCGCGACGCGGTGGTTCCGCTGTGCCACTCGCGCGGCTTCGGTGCAGGTGACGACGACGACGCGGAGGTCGTCGTTCTTGAGCAACGCTGAGGAGAGCTCGTCCATGTTCGAAGACTCCGGTCACTAACGGGGCGCGCGCCCTGACGCTCACGCGGAGCTTGGCTGACTGCCGGCCCGCCTGGGCGCGTCTGAAATGCGAAGGCGGTGTTCCCACCGTTCCGGGAACACCGCCTCGCGATTTCATTTCTGACTTAGGGCGTGGCCCTTAGAGGCAGGATCCGCCGTCCGAGGGGCAGCAGGTGCCGTTCGTCGTCTCGCACGCATAGCCGTTCGGACAACCGAGCGTCTGGCCCGCAGCGCCGAACGCATTGTCGCAACGGCGGCGGCAGAACCCGTCGTTCGCGAGACCACCATCCGCCTCGCTGAACTGGCGGCAGTAATAGCCCTGGCGGCAGGTGGACTGCGTCATGAAACCCGTCGTGCAGTCCTGCTGGCAGATGTACAGCGGGGTCGTGGAGTTGCCGAAGTTCACGCACACGCCGGTCGGGCCACAGGTGGCGGGGTCCACGTCGCAGCCGTTGCTGCAAGATCCGCCCACGAAGCCGGAAGCGCCACCGTCGGTGAGCGAGTCGGTGATGCAGAACGGCTGGTAATCCGGCGGCGGACCGCAATCGGTGTCAGCCGTGCAGGCCTTGCCGGGGACGCCGGCGGGAGCCGGACGGCCAGCATCGACCTGGGGCAGCGGCTTCAGCCAGCAGCCACCCGGATCCTGGTCGTTGCTGGAGACCAGGTAGCAGCCGTAGCCCGTACGGCAATCCGCGGCGCCGTTGCACTGCGGCCAGCAGAACGCATCATCGTCACCGTACGGTGCAATGCCGGAGACGCACCAGTTGCTGGGCCCACAGTCGTCTGCGGTGGACTGCGGATCGCACAGGCGCGTGCAGAAGCCACCCGGGTAGGTCGCGTTGCCCGTCGCCGTCTGAAGCTTGCAGACCGCGTTCGTGAGACCCGCGCAGTCGGCCGTCGTCGCACAGGCCTTTCCGACGACGTTCACGCCGGCATCGCCGCCGCCGCCACACTGACCGCCGCCCGTGGTCGCGGTGCACGACACGCCCGTGCTGCACGCCGCGCAGGTGTCGCCGTTCTTGCCGCAGAGCTGGTTGTTGATCGTCGCGCTGCAGGTGCCGAACGGATCATTCGGAACGCAGCAACCCACGCTGCACGGCTGGCCGCACTCGCCGTTCTGCTTGGTGCACTTGCCCTGATCGTGGCAGCTCGTTCCGCCGCCACCACCCGTGCCACTGGTGCACACGCCGCCCGAGCACTGCTGGCCAGCCGCGCACGCGATGCAGGCCGCGCCGGACGCGCCGCACGTCGCCGCGGATTGCGTCTGACACGTCTTGTTCGAGTCACAGCAGCCGGCACAGTTCGCGGGCGAGCAGTCCTTGCTCGAACCGCAGGAAGGGGCGACCGCGAACAGGAAGCCGATGAGGCCTCCAAGCGCGATGTATTTGTAATTCATGTGCAGCGTCTCCAGGGTTTGGTTCCGCCACACCAGGCTGTGGCGAGAGTGCTTCTTGGGGGAAAAATGAGCAGGGGTGCGGCCGAGGGGCGCGCACCTTGGTCGAAGGGATGCGACCTGTCAACACAACGGTGGGACGAAACCGTTGGCGGATCAGCGACGGCGGCGGGCATCTCGGAAGCGCTCCCCGATGACTTGGTGCGAACCGGCCCTCGCGCCGAGCACGACGCTACCCGAGCGGCTCGAGGAATCTCAAGTCACCGAGAGGATCACACCGCGCGAGCGAGTGTCCGGCAGTGAAGATCGCACTGGCCCGACGACGCACGCCTCATGAGCGTGTGTCAGCGATGGCGACCGATTCGCTTCGACGCCGACGCGCGGCGGCGGGAAACGGAGCGCGCTCAATGTGCATGCGACAGTGAAGAGCACGCGTTCTCCTGCGCGCTCTCCACCGACACACGTCATCTACGAGTTGAAGCCGCTCCTCAGAACGGGATGTCTTCTTCCGCGCCGTTCGGAGGCGGCATCTGCGGACCGGCCTCGTCCATGCCCGGAGGCGGAGGACCGAAGTCGTTGCTGCCACCGCGGGAAGCGCCCGAACCCGCGCCCGCACCGTCGCGCGACCCGATGAACTGGATGGTCGTGGCGACGATCTCGGTCGTGTAGTTCTTCTTGTTCTCTTTGTCCGTCCACTCGCGGGTCTGGATGCGGCCTTCCACGTACGCCTGGCGGCCCTTCTTCAGATACTCCCCGCAGAGCTCAGCGAGCTTTCCCCACGCGACGATGCGGTGCCATTCGGTCCGCTCCTGCTTCTGGCCGTTCTTGTCCTGCCAGCTCTCGTTGGTCGCGATGGTGAAGTTGCACACCGCCTGGCCGCTCCCGGTGAACCGCACTTCGGGGTCCTTGCCGAGGTTGCCGAGGATGATCGCCTTGTTGACTCCGCCAGCCATGACTGCCTGCCTTTCGTATGCCGGAACCACCAAGGCTCCGGTCCACTTTTCAGTGTTAAAAGGCTCTATATCAGCAGGGTCCGACATCGGATCCAGCGGGTCTGATCAGCTCACCCTCCCGGGCGCGCTTCCGCGGACGGCTGTGTGGGAAGCGACGGCGCAAGCTTCGCCTTGTCCTTCTCCACCGCGTCGGGCCGGATGTCGTCCACTTTCGGCGCCTTGGCTTCCGCGATCTTCAGAGACAGCGCGCCCTCGAGGCTCTTCGCGAAGCCCGACACGGACGGATCCGCGGAGCCCATCGCCTTGCGGAGCGCCGGCCAGAACGGATGGTTCGCATCGCCCGCGGAGTTCAGCCCCGAGGCAAGCAGCGCCGTCACGACGTCGCGGTCCGGCTGGGTCGCGGCCTTGAGCGAATTGATCAGCTCATCCGGCGCGGTCTTCGCCACGTCGGTGAACGCGTCCGCCAGTTCCTTCTTCGCCGCCGCATCGTCCGGCGCGGCCTTGGCGAGATCCATCAGCCGGCCAATCGCCTCGGTGTTTCCCGACGCAGCGAGATCGATGATGGACGACACGCCCGGGATCTCGATCCCGAGATCTTTGCTGGTGCTGCGAAGCCGGCCGTAGACCGCGTCGCTCGCGGAGAACGAATCGAGCAGCGCGCGCACGCCGAGGTAGTCATCCGGAGAGGACTGGTAGATGGCGTCCGCCACCACCGCTCGAACGGCGGGGTCCTTCTCGCTGCGCCACGCGGTTCGCAGGAACGGGATGTTCCGCTTGTCCGCCTGCTTCGCGAGCGCGAGGTACGTCTTCACCCGCGACTTGAGCTCATCCGTCGATCCGACGACCGTGTCCTGCGTCATCACCTGCGCCACCGCGCTCTTGGGGCCCTTCTCGCTCCCGGATGCAGCGACCGCCGCGCCAATCGCGTCCATGCCCTGCAGCACCGGCCCGGACCTGCCCGGATAGTCGTTCACGAGCATCGAGAAGATGAAGCGTTCGCCGCCGGCTGCCTGCACGAACCCTGAAAGCGCCGAGACGTTCTCCAGAGTGCCGGTCTTCGCTCGCAGCCGGCCCACGGCCTCGCTGCCTTCGAAGCGGTACTTGAGCGTGCCGTCCTTGCCGGCGATGGGCACCGACGAGAGGTATTCGGGCGTGTCGGCGAAGTTCGTCACCATGTACGCGAGCAGCTTCGTCACCTGCTTCGCCGAGAAGCGGTTGGTGTCGTTGAGGCCCGAGCCGTTCTTCATCACGTAGCTGCCGCGCGGGATGCCCACGTCGCGTTCGAGGAAGTCCTCCACCGCGTCGATGCCGTTCTGGAAAGTTCCCGGAGGACCCTTCACTTCCGCGCCCAGCGTTTTGATCAGCTGTTCGGCGACGAAGTTCTGGCTGTGCTTGTTGAGCTTCTTCAGCACCACGTCGAATGTCTCGGAGGTCTGCACCGAGAGCAGCTTCGCGTTCGTGGGCACAAGGCCCAGCTTCACCTTGCCGCGCACCTTGATGCCCCGCTCCTGCAGCATCGCCTTCAGCGTCTGGCCGAAGTACATGGGCGGGTTGTCGATCTTCTTGTAGTTGGCGATCGCGCCCTTCTCGAAGGGCACCACGCCACGGACCACGATCTTCTGCTGGTTGCCCGCGGCGTCGGAGGCCACCGAGAACCTGCGCACGCGCCGAGCGCCCGTCGTCAGCTGGCTGTCCACCACGAAGTACTCCGACGGCGGATCCACCTCGACGACGGCCTTCTGGCCGGCAGCGTCGCCCGCTCGGAGGAAGATGCCCACCGCGTTCCAGTTGAGGGACAGCGCACCGGACGGCGCCATGTACGCGCGATCCGAGTCCTCCTGATCGTACCCGGGCGCGAGGCGCTCACCGTCGAAGAAGCTGTCGTCGCAGACGATGTCGCCGACTTCGCGGACGCCAGCGTGGAACAGATCCGAGACGGTGCCGTAGAGGCGCTCGGTGGTGATGGTGGGATCGCCCTTGCCGCGGACGTAGAGGATCTTCGCCTTGCCTTTGTCGAGGTCGGCGTCGGTCAGGTACTCGGTCTCGAACCGGTACTCCGGCCCGAGCCTCGCGAGCGCCGCGGCGGACGTGACCAGCTTCACGTTCGACGCCGGGTTCATCAGCTCGTCCGAGTTCTGCGCGAACACGACGTCGCCGGTGTCCACCGACTGGATCTGAATCGACATCCGGCTCTTGCCGAGCGGCGACTGCTGAAGCACGTCCAGCAGCGCGCGCTTCAACGCCTCGCGTTCGGCGGCCTTGGATGGAGGCGCAGCGAGAGCGGGCGCGGCGAGGAGCGCAGAGAGAAGAAGCGAGAGGAAACGGGTCCAGCGGGAGGACACAGAGGCTCCGACGAAGAGGCTCGAAAGTATGGAAGTCAGGGGTTTGGGCCGCAATGTAGGAATGAGCGGGCGGCTGCCCGAACAGACGCCGACACGGGAGAATTCTCCGAAACCGGTGCCCACGCCTGTTTTCCACCACACCAAGCAAGCCTCCTCGTTGCGACGGCGACGCGATTGCACGAATGGGACCTGTGTTTCTGAAGCCTCGCTGTAAGGTCGACGCCCTCTTCCCTGTGCGCGCGCTGCCTCTCACCGTCCTGTGCTTGGTCGTTCTGGGCTGCCACGGCAACGGCGCGCCCGAGGGGGGTGTGACAGTCCTCCTCGCCGCTCCGCCGGACACACTCGATGGCCGGATGTACCTGTCGGCCTATGGCGGCGAGGTCTGCGAGCTCATCTCGCCGGGGCTCATCCGGTTCGATCAGAAGCTGCAGCCGCAGGGCGACCTCGCGGAGAGTTTTCTGCGGCAGGACGACCGCACGTGGAAGTTCGTGCTGCGCGACGGCCTCACTTTTCACGATGGATCGAAGGTGACCTCGGCGGACGTGAAGGCGACGTTCGAGGGACTCCGGGCGCTCAAGAGCCCGCGCGTGGAGAAGTACGCGGCGGTGGACTCGATCGAAGCGGTGGATGAGCGGACCGTGATCTTCCACCTCAAGTACCCGTACGCGCCGCTGCTCTCGGAGCTGACCTTGTCGATCGTTCCGAAGTCACGAGCGGCGGGCGAGGGCGCGAAGCTTCAGGACAAGGAGCCGATTGGCGCGGGGCCGTTCAAGCTCGTCTCCTGGGCAGACGAGGACCACGTGGAGCTCGTCCCGTTCGAGCACTATTACAAGGGCGCGCCGAAGATCTCCTCGCTCCACATCCGCGTCGTGCGGGACGAGACCACGCGCGTGCTGGAGATGCTGAAGGGCCGAGCGGACCTCCTCAACGCCGTCGCCCCACCCGTCCTCCCCGTGCTGCAGAAGAGCGAGAACGTGCGCGTGCGGAGCGACGAGGGCCTTGGGTTCGCGTACCTGTTGCCGAACGTGCGGAGCGGGCCCCTGTCGGACGCTCGGGTGCGGCAGGCGATCTGCCACGGCATCAATACGAAGGTCGTCGTGGACGCGAAGTTCCACGGGCTCGCGACGCCCGCCACCGGGTTTCTGCCGTCGTCACATTGGGCGTATCAGCCGACGGAGGGCTGCACGTTCGACCCGGAACGAGCGATGAAGCTGCTCGATGAGGCCGGTTATCCGGATCCCGATGGGCCAACCGGTCC
>JBJMQN010000447.1:0-4381 GCA_045802665.1 Myxococcaceae bacterium
GCAGGATCTCTCGCGCAGCTCCTGTTCGGACGTGAGCACGCTCTCGGATCCGGGCGCGTTCACCAACGAAGGCAACGAGCTTCCTCCCGGAGTCCGGGCGATCGGCTTCGGCGACTCCGCGTTCTACAAGGCCCCGGCGGACACGTTCGCTGCGCTCGATGCGAATGATCCACGCCGGATTCAGGGCGCCGTCGCGCAAGTGCTCATCGTCGCCATCGGCGCCGAGCTCCCCGACATTCCAACGCCGGATCAGCGGGACGCGTTGTTCGAGAAGGTGAAGAACAAAGAGATCCCCTCGGTGATCGTGCTCGATCGGATCCGCGTCACCGAAGATCCACAGCGAAACCACAACCCGAGTCTCTCCAGCATCGAAGAGAACGGCGTGACGGTGCCCGAGGGCGGCAAGCTCCGCTTCTTCCCGGACCGCGACACGCCGCTGAAGCTCTTCTCGCCCGACGCGGACTTCGAGCAATACGACCAGCTCACTCCCGAGGGCGCGGACCACAAGACGGAGCGGATCATCGCGGCGCTCTACTCGACCACTGGCCGGTTCGAGCAGCCTCGGCTCGAGGTCGGCAGCGACACGCCCGAGAATTTTCAGGCGCCCACCGGCGCGTCGAACAACCCGAAGCCGGAGGATCGGCGGGGAACCTTCTGGGCAGTTCTCCGCGACACGCGCGGCGGACAGTCCGCCTATGAACTTCCGTTCGTGCTCTGCGACAGGTCACTGCCGGCGCCGGAGCTGTTCTCGCTCTCTCCGTCGGAAGGGCTGGGTGACGGCACCCAGCGCGTGACGCTGACCGGGCGAAATCTTTCGTCGGTGATGGATGTCGGTGTGGGCGGAAAGGCGCTGAGCCAGCTCACGTACGATCCGGCGCGCGATGTGCTCGAAGGCTTCGTGCCTGTGCTGGACCCCGGTGAGCATCCGCTGCTCGTTCGCGGCGAACATTGCGCGGACGTGTCGACGACGTTCACTTTCAAGAGCCACTAAATTTCGTTTCACCGCATGTGGCTCAACCTGGTCCGCAACACCGAGTGGGCGACGTTCATCGATCTCGTCTCGCCGTCGTTCTTCGAGGTCCTTCCGCCCACCGCTCTCTCCGGGCAAGCCAAGGAGCTCATCTCGAACTACGTGTCCCGAGCGCGCTTCCTGAGAGTGCGCGAGGAGATCGCCGCGTCGTTGGATGCGACGGCGCTGGGCGTGGACATGCGATCCGCGCTGCCGAAGAACGCGAGCAACACGGAGCTCACTGACTTCGAGAAGCAGGCGCGCGGCGACGCGGTGCTGCGGTTGTTCTTCCATCAGCTCTTCTCGAGCGACACCGCGGTGCTCGATCTGCGCTCGCGGTCGTTCGCGGCGGATGAAACTCGGCTCGTGTGGAATCCCTCGCCGCTGTTCGTGCGCTGGGAGCCGGACTTCCTGCCGCCGCTGCGCGACCTGTACGTGGGCTTCTACTCGGACGATGCGGCGCGGTTCCGGAGCGGACTGGAAGCGCTCAAGCTCACCGCCGCCGAGGACGTGTTCCGTCAGCACTTCGGCGGACAGAGCGGCGTCGTGCAGTTCCGCCTCGCGGATTTTCAGAAGAGCTTCCACCAGGCGTTCGTCCGCTGCCGCGAGGCGGGCTCACGGCTGCACGGAAACTTCCTGCCGCTGGGATTGTTCCTGGCGTGCCTGTACGAGCACCTGGAAAAGCTTGGGCAACCGCTCGATGTGCGAGCTGCGTTCGAGCGCGTGTATCGCCGAAGTGAAGTGGGCGCCGAGGCGACCGCAGCGTCCGCGTAGCGTGCGAATGACGGCGGCGAGGTAGAAGCTCCGGTTACTGGCGGCTGAGCCAATCCGCTTCGCGCAGAGCCCGCGCCTTCATCTGCGCTCGGGACGAACACGCGTCCACCGCGTACCCTGCCGCGGGATTTATGGCTCCGTTGAAGATCGTCGTCGCTGGAGCTTCGGGCTTCGTGGGCCGCGCGCTGGTGGAGAAGCTTGCCCGGACCCACGAGGTGATCGGCCTCACGCGGAGCAAGCATCTCCCGCCGCCATCGTCTTCGCCGGGCGTGCCGGGACTTCGCTGGATGAGCTGCGAGCTGTTCTCGCTGCTTCAGGTGGAGGAGGCGCTGGCGGGAGCGGACGTCGCGTTCTACCTGGTGCATTCGATGCTGCCGCACGCGCACCTCGTGCAAGGCAGCTTCGCGGACTTCGATCTCATCCTCGCCGACAACTTCGCGAGGGCCGCGAAGCAGCTTGGCGTGAAGCACGTCATCTATCTCGGAGGTTTGGTGCCCGAGGGCGGTGAGCTGTCACCCCATCTGCGCTCGCGGTTGGAGGTGGAGGAGACGTTCCGTGCGCGAGGCCTCCCGTTCACCGCGGTGAGAGCGAGCATCGTGATCGGCCCGAGCAGCTCATCCTTCCGCATCGTCGAACGCCTCGTGAAGCGGCTGCCGGTGATGATCACGCCGGGTTGGACGCTGACACCGACGCAGCCGATCGCGCTCGCAGATGTGGTGGAGCTGCTCGAGCGAGTCGTGCTCGACCCCGAAGCGATCGGCCGAGTGGCGGACGTGGGCGGACCGGACGTGCTCTCGTATCGCGAGCTGATTCAGAGAACAGGCGTCGCGCTCGGCCGGCCACGTCGGACGATTCCCATCTCGCTGCTCACACCGAAGCTGTCGAAGCTCTGGGTCTCGATGGTGACGCAGACCCCGATGGCGCTCGTGTCACCGCTGGTCGAGAGTCTTCGCCTTCCGATGGTGGTGCGCGACGACTGGCTTCTCCGGAAGTCCGCGCGACGGATGACGCCGATGAGCGAGGCGCTCGCTGCATCCATCGCCGTCGCCAGATCGGAATCGCCTGCGTCATCGCACTCGGGCAAGCATCGGTTCGATCGCGACGTGCGCAGCGTGCAGCGCTTCGTGCTCCCGCGCGGCCTGCGAGCGCGCGATGTGTCCGAGGAGTACTTCCGCTGGCTCGGCACACTGAGCTTCGTTGACGTGCGCGTGAGCGGCCAGACGCATCAGCTCTTCGTGAAGGGCTTCCCGCGAGCGATCCTCGAGCTGTCGAGATCCGTCGAACGCAGCAGCGCGGATCGCGAGCTCCTCTACCTCACCGGCGGTCTGCTCTCCCGGCCGACTGAACGCCCGCGAGGACGGTTCGAATTCCGCGAGGTGCTGGGCGGAAAGTTCATCCTCGCCGCGATTCACTCCTTCATGCCGCGCTTGCCGTGGCAGCTCTACAAGTACTCGCAGGCGCTGGTGCACCTGAACGTGATGCGCAGGTTCGGCGAACACCTAGAGACGCTGAACAGCGCGTAGTAGCTCCGACGCAGGGAGCGCACTACTTCGCCGTCGCCAACAGCCCCGCGCCGATGATCCCCGCGTCATCACCGAGCGCCGCGGTCACCACATGCACCGCGCGCCGTGCGCTCGCGTTCGTGTACGCCGCGATTCCTTCAGTGACTCTCCGCCGCAACGTCGGCGCATGGGTCAGCACGCCGCCACCGAGCACGAGCCGCGTGGGATTCATCACCGTCACGTAATTCGCCACGGCGAGCGCGAGGTAATCCCCTGCCCGTTCGATGATCGCCAGCGCAGCGCCGTCCTTCATCTCCGCCGCCTCTTCAAGATGCGCGGGCGTGAGCACCGACGGATTTCCACTGCAGAGCGCCGCGAGCGCAGTCGGTCCACCCGCCACCGCCTCCCGCATCTGCGCGATGAGGTTGTGCCCGCCTGCGTACGCCTCCAGGCAGCCCTGTTCTCCGCATCCGCACGAACGCCCGCGCGTCACGACCTTCACATGACCGAACTCACCGGCGACGTTGGACGCGCCGACGACCAGCCGGCCGCCAGAGATGATCGCGCTCCCGACACCGGACCCAACGAACACGACCAGCATGTCGCTGCAGCCCTGCCCCGCTCCGGCGACGAACTCTCCCCAGGCGGCGGCGCGCAGATCGTTGATCAGCCGCACCGGCCTCCCGAGCGAATCACTCAAGAGCTTGCCGAACGGCACGTTCCGCCAGCCGAGGTTCGGCGCCACCGCGATGACGCCGTGGTCCCCTTCGAGCTGTCCCGCCACGCCCACCCCGCACGCGGACACAGCGGGATTGCCGGCAGCCTTCATCGCCTCGACGGCCGCGGCATGAATCGTCGCGACCACGCCTTCGGGGCTCCGGTTCTGGAGCGCGGTCTTCGCGGCGGAGACGAGCCGGCCGGACGCCTCGACGACCGCGGCGCGGGCGAACGTTCCACCGAGGTCGATTCCGAGCGAGAGCACCTTGGCCAATCCTTCTATGCGCTGAACGGCGCGAGCGCGACGGCCGCCAGCATCCCTGTCGCCCGGTTCACGGACTGCCCGCGTCTGCTGATCCGCCGTCCGACGGCGCCTTCA
>JBJMQN010000448.1:0-3854 GCA_045802665.1 Myxococcaceae bacterium
ACCGGTATTCGAGAGCGAGAAGCCGAACGTGGAGAGCACCGGCGGCAGCCCGCCGTTCACCGACGAGTCCGCGTTCTTCGCGAAGAGGACGTAGGAGCCCGCGACGGGATGGATGCAGGCGGGAGAGCTCAGCGTCGTGGAAGACGTGGTCTCGTTCCCCAGCTTCACGCCGTTCAGATCCACATCGCCCGGCACATAGACCTCGAACCATTCGCCGGTCGTGTCGGAGACGAAGTTCGGATCCGGCATCAACTCCGAGATGACGACATCCCCGACGACCGGGCTCATCAGCGGCCTCGTGGCGCCGGTGTCCGGATCCACGCAGCTGTTGCCATTGGGTTGCGCCACGCACGCGGTGTTCGCCGCGCCCGGAGTGCCCTTGTCGCCGCTCGCGTACGTCTGCGTCGCCGCGCAGAAGTTGGCCGGGTCGTCGTTGAGCGAAGAGTCCAGCTTCTGCGGATCGAGCTGACTCGAGATTCCGTCCAGCACGGACGCCCACTGCACCGAGTCGATCACCGTGCCGTCCGCGAGAGCGACGCCGGCGCTGCCGCTCGTGTTCGCGAGCGACATCGTGAACTTCGCCGTCACCGGCAGCGACCCGCCATCCACGCCGAGGTTGTCGCGCTTCGCGAAGAGCCCATATTGCCCGGCCGCGAGGTGCACGCAGCCGGTCTGGTTGACCGTGGTGCCCGAAGAGCCCGACGTGAGCTTCACGCCGTTCAGGTCCACGTCCCGTTTCGCCAGCACCTCGAACCACTCGCCGTCCGTGTCCGCGAGCGCCTTCGGGTTCGCCATGAACTCGGTGATGACGAGATCGCCCACCGCCGGCGGCACCGTGGGCCGCGCAACGCCGAGGTCAGGGTCGAGACAATTCCCGGCGGTGACGGATCCACCGCACGCGTCATTGCGCTTGCCGGGCGTGCCGAACTGACCGGTGTCGAATTGGTTCGTCGCGTCGCAGAAGTTCGCTTCGCTGTCGTTCACCGCCGAGTCGGGAGAGATCTTCCCGTCGAGCTCGCGCGAATGCCCGGACTTCGACGCGGTGGTGAACACGACCTTGTCGATCACCTGCGTGCCGCAGCGCACGCCGATCGTTCCGTCCGAGTTCGAGAGCGCGCCCAGCGCGTCGACGTACGTGTAACCGATGTACGGAGGCAAGAGCGTGCTGTCCCGCACGTCGCCCAGCGCGAGGTAGCTCCCCGCGGGAATCGAGACCGGCTTGCTGATGACGTGCGTCTTCTCCGAGGTGCCGTCCGCTCGAGAGATGAAGAGCGTCAGGCCCTGGAGGTTGATGTCGTTGGTCGTCGCGTTGTGGAGCTCGAACCACTCGTGCCCGGTGTCCGTGCTCGGCGGGTCGTTGTAGTACTCGGTCACCACCAGATCGCCCGCGATCAGGCTCTTGCACTGGGCGTTGCTGGTGTCGTTCGGTTTACCGCACGAGACGAGCAGTGCGGCAGCGGCCGTGATCAATGCTGCGCGAGTCATCTTGATTCCCCGGAGCGACGGTTCGGCCGGCTTCATTCGCCGTCGCTTTCAAAAACTTCGTCTGGCGACTTCTTCGAGCCCTTCTTCATCGGGCCTAAAATTCCGTCCGGCAGCGCGACCTCGTCGGACTTCTCGGCGGGCTTCTCCGCTCGCACGGTGGTGGTCTTCACGTCCGCGCCCTCCGCCGCATCGCGAACGGCGGTGTCGGTGGCGACCAGCGTCGGATTCGGCAGCTTCTGAATCGCGGGCGGGACGAGCACCTGACCGGGCAGGCTCACCTTCATCTGGAGCTGCTCGTAGCCGCTCTTCTTGTCGACGTACTTGGACGCGATGCCCTTCACCTGAATGAACTCGCCCTTCGCCTTCGCCGCGCCGGAGGAGAGGAACACGTCCTTGTCCCAGAAGATGACCGCGAAGTCGCTGCCGCGAGAGCGCGAGAGCTTCACGACGGAGGGGCCCTTGTCGCCCAACTTCACGTCGCTCACCGCGCCGAGCACCGTCACCTCTTTGCCCTGCATCTTCTCCAGTGTGTAGAGCGCGTCCCAGCGAGAGAGCACGATCTTCGACGGATCGTTCTCCGCCTCTTTTTCGAACGCGGCGACCTGCGCGCCACGGCCGTTCCACCACTCGAGCCGCTCCGGATAGTCCGGGTAGTGCTGCTCCTTCGGATCGTCGCTCCAGATGTGGAGCTTCGCCTCTTGAGCGGTGCGCTGCGCTTCGACGAACTGCTCGTGGAAGCGGCGCGACTGTCCGTACTTCGTGAAGTACGGCGCCCAGCCCGCGCGCACGGCCTCCAGGTTGTAGTTGATCCAGCGGCCGTCCTTCTGCACGAACACGTACGCGAGATAGCGGCCGTAGTAGTCGCGGATCTCTCCGGGATGATCCCGCTCCAGCCGCACGGACGTCACGCCTTCGAAGAAGCCCTGCGCCCAGTGCTTCGCCGCGTCTCCATTCGGCGTCGCCATCTTCACTGGCCGAGGGGAAGTGCCGCGCAGTCCCTTCACGTACTGATCAAATGTCTGCGATGCGTACGCTTTGCGTTCGAAGTCGTGTTTGAACGTCTCTTCGGTGTCGATGCACACGAGCCGCAACGTGCTCTGCAGTCCCTTCACGCGGATGGTGTCGCCGTCGATCACCGCGTTCGCGCCGTCGATCGGAAACTCGCCGATGACGAGCCCGGTCTTCTCGAAGTGCTCGAGGTTCTTCGCCGCTTCTTCTTTGCTGTACTTGCGGCCTGCGCGGGTTGCGCTGCAGCCGGTGATCGCGAGCACGGCGGTCAGCGCCAGCGCACACGCGCGTACCCGGGGAGAATTTGGATGGACTGCGCGCATCTGGCTGGGCATTAGAACTTAGCTTCGAGCTGGAGCGTGAATCGGTGCGCCGGGTTGGGTGTGCGCGTCAGCGTCGAGGCGCGCGTGTCGATGTAGAAGTAATTGTCGTACCTCGCGCTCACGAGGTAGCCGCCGCCGGGCGTCCACGTGGCCTGGAAGAACGTCCAGAGGCTGCGTTCGCCTCGGTCCGGCTTGTCCACCGCTTCATCGAGGTACTTCACGCGCGCGCGCAGCCGGACGAGGTCGGTTGGCCGGCTGCTCACCTGAACGTAAGCGGAGGCATCCATCCGCATCGCGGGGGCGTACGCCGGATCATCCACCCACTTCTCGGCGGCCTGCAGGAGCACGGACGCGTAGCGGAAGCGCGGCATCAGCTCGAGCCGCTGGATGAGGCGCACGAACTGGCCGGTGCAGGGGAGCACGTCACCTTCGCTGTCCGTCTCGGTGGAGACCTCGTAGCAGACGAGCGAATCGTTCGTGTCGAGCCCAAGGCCCTTGTTGCGGTAGTCCACCCACGCGCCGGGGCTGAAGTAGTCGAACCCTTCGAAGTCGACGCGAGCGGCGGCGCGCAGGTTCTTCGTCCCGGCGGTTCCAGGAGTGGAGCTGTCGCCGGGCAGCGTCCACACGTCCACCTCCGCGCGCGTGAAGAGATCCGGGTAAGGCTTTCCTGCGTAGCGGAGCCGCGCGCCTGCTTCGTTGCGCACTCGCTGTCCGTCGAGGCGATCGGGCTCGCTGATCGCCCGCGAGTACGGATTCAGGTAGTCGCGATCGTAATAGCGAAGCGACAGCTCCACCTCCTGCTTCAGGAAGCTGTACACGGTGCGCTGGGTGACCGCGTAGCCGCCGCCTTTTCCTTGAGGCTCGTTGTCGAAGCTGCGCGACGCCTCGGCGAAGAGGTTCAGATGTTCGAGGCTGAGCGCGCCGTCGATTCCCACCGCGCCGAAGCCGCCGCCGTACGGGTAGGGCGCGTACTCCTGAAAATCGATTGGCGTGTTCGCGCCGAAAATGGGCCGAGCGTAGTAGCCGGTGAGCCCGAGG
>JBJMQN010000449.1:0-3132 GCA_045802665.1 Myxococcaceae bacterium
AGAGCTCCACGCGGTAGCGCGCGATTGGCAGCGCAATCTCCGCCCTGAGGCTCCCCTTGTCGCCCCAGCGCGCCGTGGGATCGCCGATGCGATCCTCCACCGACAGGCTGAAGCTGCCCTGTCCTTCGTCGAAGTTGGTCCCCGAAGGATCCGCGCCGGACACGGCGAACCCCAGATTCCTCGTGGGCGTGGCGGAACCGCTGGCGCCATTGAAACTGAAACCCTGTGCACTCGCAGCGAGCGGCAGGGCGCACAACAATCCGAGCAGGGCTCGCATCGGCACTCCTCCCCTTCCGGATGAAGGTAGGCAGCCGAAGCGATCGTCCTCTGGTGCAATCCGGCGTCAGCCCGGAGACCAGGCGAGCGGGCATGAAAAAGCGCCGATCCCAAAGCCTCGGAACCGGCGCTGCAAGAACGTCCAACGAGACTAGATCAGGCCGCGAGCCCGGCGGATCTGCTCCACCGTCTTGTTGTACTCGATGTCGAACGCGGAGGTGCCTTCCTGCAGGTGCTTCAGCCGCGCGCGCGCTTCCTTGTCGATCTCGTCGTCGACATCCAGGTGCTTCTTCATCAGCGAGAAGATCTTGGACCGGATCACGTTGTCGGGCGCGTAGACCTCCTCGACGTTCCGGCTGATCATCAGGAACTCGATCATCTGGTTGATGACGTACTCGATGCCCTCGTCCCCGAGCTTGAAGCCCCGGACGTCCGCCATCTCACGCTTGACCTGGTTGAACTTGCTGTGGTCGTAGCCGCGGCGCTCCAGCGCCTCCCGCGTCGCCTGATTCACGCGCTCTTCGTTCGCCAGGTACTCGCGCATGATCGCGGAGAGATCCATCTCAGCATCCGCGATGCGAAGGGTCTCCACCTCCACGTCGCCGTCCTGCATCAGCTGCTGGACGACCTCGCGGGAGATGATCGGGATGACCTTCGGGTAGAGCCTCATAAAAGCCCTCAAACTGCGTGGGACAGCGGTGCAAAAAGTGGGACCGCTATAGATCGCGCGCAAGGGGGGTCGCAATGAAAATTCCCGCAACTGCGCAGTATCTGGACGCTTTTTTTCGCCGAGATCAGTGGACTTCCGATGAGCCCGGATCAGACGGCGCGGCATCCTCCAACGACGCCTCGCGGACCGCGTCGTCGTCCGTCTCCACCTGCTCGACATGGGTTCCGTGCAAGTGCGCGTGAACGCGTTCGGCGATCACCGGGCCCATCACTTCTGCGAGCTCTTCGATGGTCGCCTCTTTGATCCGCTTGAGGCTGCCGAAGTGGCGCAGCATCTGCTTCTTCCGCCCACCCCCCACGCCGGGGATCTCCTCCAGCACCGAGAGGAAGTTCCGCTTCCGGAGCAGCTTCTGCTGGAAGGTGATCGCGAACCGGTGCGCCTCGTCGCGCATCCGCACCAGCATGAAGAGCTCCGGTGAGGTCTGCGGGAGGACGATCGGATCCTTGCGGTTGGGGAGGAACAGCCGCTCGGCGCTCTTCTCGCTGCCTTCGTCGGTCACCTCCAGATCGCGGCTCTTCGCGAGGCCCACCACATCCACGTTGGTGACGCCGCTGTCTTTGAGCGCCGCGAGCGCGGAGGCGAGCTGACCCTTGCCGCCGTCGATCACCATCAGATCCGGCAGATCATTGTCCTTCTGTCCGCGCCGGGCCCTGCGGCTGATGATCTCGTACATCGACGCGAAGTCGTCGTTCGAGGTGACGGTCTTCAGCTTGTAGCGGCGGTACTTCGCCTTGTCGATCTCACCGTCCGTCACCGCCACCTGCGACGCGACGATTGCCGCGCCCTGGAAGTGCGAGATGTCGAAGCACTCCATCTTCCGCGGCCGGTTCACGAGGTGAAGCTTCTTCTGGATGCGATCGATGATCGCCAGCGTCTCTTCCTTGGTGCGCTGCCGGTCGATGAACGCCTGCTCCGCGTTTTTGGACGCGAGCTTGAGGAGCTCCATCTTCTCGCCGCGCAGGGGCACGTAGATCCGCACCTTCTCGCCCTTGCGATCCGAGAGCAGCTCGCGGAGCCCTTCCATCCCGTCCGGCTCGGTGGGGAGCAGGACCTCCTTCGGCACGAAGTTCTCGTTCGCGTAGTAGATGTTCACGAAGGAGCCGAGCAGCTCATCGGTCGGAAACTCCTGCCCGCTGAACGGGAACGCCTGACCGCCGGCGAGCCGCCCCTGCCGAACGTAGAGCACGTAGACCAGCAGCCGGTCCGCCTCGCGGAACACGCCGAACACGTCCTGATCGATCGGATCGACGATGGCGATCTTCTGCCGTTCCAGGCTGCGTTCGATCGCGATGAGCTGGTCGCGGATCCGCGCCGCGTCCTCGAACTTGAGCTCGCCCGCCGCGCTCTTCATCCGTCCGCGCAGCACGTCCACCAGCTCCGGCTCTTTGCCCTCGAGGAAGAGGACCGTCTCGTTGACCGAGGTTTTGTACTCCTCGGGAGGGATGTCGTAGACGCACGGCGCGGGGCAGCGGCCGATCTGATGGAGCAGACAGGGGCGCTTGCGGTTCTGCAGCACGTGGTCGCTGCACGTCCGCAGCTGGAAGTAGCGGTTGATGATCCGCAGCGTCTCGCGGATGGACGTCGCGGACGAATACGGCCCGAAGTACTTCGCCCCGTCGTTCTTGAACTTCCGCACCACCTCGAGCCGCGGATACGGATGGTTCAGATCGAGCCGCAGGCAGATGAAGTTCTTGTCGTCCTTGAGCAGGACGTTGAACTTCGGCTGGTGCTTCTTCACCAGCTCGTTCTCTAAGAGCAGCGCCTCCTTCTCGTTGCTGACGACGACGGTCTCGATGTCGCCCAGCATCCGATCCAGCAGCGGGATGAACGCGCGCGAATCACCTGAGCCCGGATTGAAGTAGCTGCGCACGCGCTGGCGCAGGCTCACCGCCTTGCCGACGTAGATGACCTCGCCGGCCTTGTCCTTCATCAGATAGACGCCGGGCTCAGTCGGCAGCTTCGACAGCTTCTCCTCGAGCCAGCCCGGTAGCACGGTGGAGTCCCCTCTACGTCCGCTTGCGGTACTTCGCCGGCTGCTTGCGCCAGCCCTTCCGCTGTTTGCCCTCGTCCTGCTTCGCGGCCACTTCGGTGAGCGCGGATCGCAGCGGAGGCCGGAGCCCGAGGTC
>JBJMQN010000450.1:0-3477 GCA_045802665.1 Myxococcaceae bacterium
AGCAGGCAGCAGTTCATCCACAGGGAGAGGGACATGCAGGAAATCCATTCGACACCCGTGTCTTCAGAGGCCGACGCGACCACGCCCGGTGCCCAGGCGAAGGAGCGAGACGTCGTCAGCACGCACGTGCTCGTGCCGGAGGAGCAGGTGGAAAAGCTCCGCGAGCTCTCCCGCCGCACCCGCATCGCCCAGAGCGAATACCTACGCGAGGCGGTGGACGACCTGCTCACCAAGTACGGCAAGAAGCCGGAGGAGCCGTAGGTGTCCGCGCGCACCGTGCTGAAGACGGTCGCGAAAGTTCAGGCGGACGCTGCGCCGCGGTCGGTGCCGGGGAACGGTTCGCCCGGCCACGGTTCGATCGACGCCCTGCAGCTCGAGCTCAAGCGGAGGATCGAGGCGAAGGCGGAGCAGAAGCCGGCCGGATCGATCCGCGAGGCGTTGTCGCGCTGGCTTGATGAAGAGATGTGATCCGCGCTGATCGTTGCGCGTCGAGCGTCGAGAGTTGAGCGGATGGCACCGCGGAGATGCGTTGGGTCCCTTGGCAGCGTGCTGCTGAGCTCACGGGACTCCGCGGTGCTGCCGCCGCTCGAGCTCGAACCGAGGCTCTGCGGCTGTGCGCGGCATCGCCGGAACCGCTCCCGACGCTGAACGCCGGACGCCTTCGGCTCAGCGCTCCACGCTCAGCGCCGGCTCGCCCTTCATCTTGCCGCTCGACATGTCTCCGAACGACGTATGGCTGACCGCCATCAGGATCATCCCCAGCCCAATCTGCTGCGCGGTCTGCATGAACCAGATCACGTTCGCGTAGGCGAGGCCGCTGTTGTTGACGACGGCCATGGGGAGAAAGAGCGAGAGCCCGAGCTTCACCCCCGCCTGGAACGTGCCCACCATCCCGGGCGCCGCGGGGATCATCAGGAACACGATCAGCACCGAGAGCACGACGAACGCCTGGAAGACGCTGATCTCCGCGCCCGGGAACGCTCGCGAGGCGACGGCCATCCCGATGCCGTTCAGCGCCCAGTAGAGCACCGTGTAGAAGAAGAAGAGCGCCATCTGGCCGGGTGACGGGAGCTGCCGCATGGCGCCCACGAAGTTGTTCACCACCCCGGAGACCTTCTCCGCGAGCGTGGGCGACACGAGCCCCGCGGTCTTCTCCACGAGCTTCACCGCCCTCGCCTGCTGCCAGGTCGCGAAGAGCAGGAACGCGAGCCCGCCGCCGAACACCAGGAAGAGCAGGTTCGAGCCCCACGCCACCTTCTCGATGCCGGGCGATTTGCTGACCACGAAGAACAGGAGCACGCGGAGCAGCGCCGCGATGCAGATGCCGTCGGTGATGCGCTCGAGGACGACGGAGGTCATCGCCGCGCTTCGCCGGATCCCGCTCCGCTGCGCCATCAGGAACGGCCGCGCGAACTCACCCAGCCGCAAGGGCAGGATGAGCAGCATCATGAAGCCGATGCCGGACGCCTCGTTGAGTGGCTTGAACGGTACGCGTTCGATGCCCGAGAGCAGCGCGCCCCAGCGGAGCGTGCGGCAGACGTGAATGGCGAGCAGGAAGAACAGGTAGACCGCGAGCCATTCGAACTTCGCCTCACGGATGGAGGCGAGCTGCCCGCGGAGATCGGTGCCGTGGAACGTCCACCAGCACAGCGCCACCGTGATCCCGATGCTGAGGACGAGTTTGAGGAGACGAGCCAAAGTTGAACGCGGGGTATAGCGGGCCTGTGCTCAGGCTTCCAGCGGGAGTCCTTGGAGCAGCCGCCGGGGATGGTCACCCAGAAGCCTGGCGGCGCCGCCCTCCCCCGCCCGCGTACGCAGTTCCTTGATCGCCTTGCCCACCCAATCGCGCGCGCCCACCGGCGAGTGCAGATCCGTCGCCGCCACCGCGTAGAGCCCGTCCTCCAGAAACTGCCGGGAGAGCTTCTTCGCCGTGCCCCCGTAGCGCCCGGTGATCGCGCCGATGTCGAGTTGCAGGAGCGCGCCCGCGTCGACGGCCTCCTTCGCGCGGCCCTTCTTCTCGAACTCCATGCAGCGTTCCGGATGCGCGATGAGCGGCGTCACGCCTTTGATTTTCATCCGGAAGATGAGCTCGGGCAGCACGGACACGGGAGCGGTGTACGGCGCCTCCACGAGCACGTACTTGCCCGCGCCGAGCTTTCGCGTGCGATCGCCGAAGTCTTCGAGGAAGCCCGGCTCGAAGAAGAAGTTCTCCGCGTTGGGATGCAATGACAGCGGGATCGCCTCAGCCTTCAGCGCAGCGGCGATTTCAGAAAGGCGCGAGCGGCAGAGCGACTCTTCCGCATATTCACGGCGCGCATGGGGGCTGGGGGCGACGTCGGAGAAGCCCAGGTCACAGAGCGCTCGCGCCATCTCCAGCGAATCGTCGATCGTCTTCGCGCCATCGTCCACGCCGTAGAGCAGGTGGCAGTGAAGATCGACGAAGCCCGGGAAGCCCGCGAAGCCGTCAGGCATCCGAGCTCTCGCGGCCGTCGGGCGGGAGCTCGTCCTCGGCCTCCTCCTGCTG
The DNA here is from genome assembly GCA_045802665.1 of Myxococcaceae bacterium. GTDB lineage: Bacteria > Myxococcota > Myxococcia > Myxococcales > Myxococcaceae > JBJMQN01. The sequence continues at coordinate 2,525 of JBJMQN010000450.1, forward strand.
CTTGTCCGGCATGCGGTACTCCTCGCCGAGCCACTTGCCGAGGTCGACCAATCGGCAGCGGGGCGAGCAGAAGGGGTAGCTGGGGTTCTCCACCCTCGGCGGGACAGGCTTCTTGCAGATCGCGCACTTCACCCCTCGCGTCATAACCACGAGGGGCGCTCGGCACAAAGCGGAGTCGGAGGCAGCGCCAATCGTTGGAACCCCGGTCGAATGGCCACGTTCTCGTCTGGTAATTCGGAGGAGAGATCATGACCAGAGGTCGTTGGATAATCTTGCTGGGGTTCTGTGCGTTTGCCCCTGTCGTACGGGGTGCTGACAAGCCCGCGCCCCAGGCGAAGGAGCAGGCGCAGAAGGAGCCTGCCGCGAAGGACGAGGCGAAGGGCAAGCCGCGGATCTCGATCGTCGCCACGGGCGGCACGATCGCCGGCGCTCAGGCGAGCTCCACGGACTACGGCTACAAGTCCGGCACCTTCAAGGTCGAGGATCTGATCTCGGCCGTGCCGGACATGGACAAGCTGGCCACGCTGACCGGTGAGCAGGTCGCGAACATCGGCAGCCAGGACATGAACGACGAGGTCTGGCTGAAGCTCGCGAAACGGGTGAACGAGCTGCTCGCGTCGAACAAAGTGGACGGCGTGGTCATCACGCACGGCACCGACACGATGGAGGAGACGGCCTACTTCCTGAACCTCGCGGTGAAGAGCGACAAGCCGGTGGTGCTGGTGGGTTCGATGAGACCCGCCACCGCGACCTCCGCGGATGGTCCTGCGAATCTCTACAACGCGGTCGCTGTCGCCGCGGATCCGAAGGCGCGTGGGCGCGGCGTGCTGGTGGTGCAGAACGACGAGATTCACTCCGCTCGCAACGTGGAGAAGATGAACACCACGAACGTCCAGGCGTTCGCGAGCCCGGAACGTGGGCCGCAGGGCCTGGTCAACACGGGCAAGATCCGC
>JBJMQN010000022.1:0-6765 GCA_045802665.1 Myxococcaceae bacterium
AGCTGCCAGCACTGCCACGGCGCCGGCGGCATCGACGCAACGGCGATTCACTTCAAGCGCATCGCGATCCGCGACTCGGGCGACGTCGTGTTCGGCGGCATCGGCCCCTTCACCTGGAACGGCCTCAAGAAGAACGGCACCAACCAGCGCGACCCGGAGCCGATGGAGCGCTGGACCACCGCGTTCATTCCGAACACCGGCCTCACGCCGATCACCGACGCGGATCTCTCTGCGAAACCCGAGTCGCGCCTGATCGACTTTCTCCCTCAGGGTCAGACGCTGCTCGGGCAGAGCTCGGACGGGACGATTGGGCCGCTGGGCTTCGCGAAGATGCTCGTCGCCTCCGGCGCGTTCGATCGCTGCGCCACCCGGAAGATCTACGGCCGCATCTTCGGACGCGAGCTCGATCCCGCGACCGAAGGCCCGTACATCGACGCGCTCACCAGGACGTTCATCGACAACGGCCGCAAGGTTCGTCCCTTCGTCCGCTACCTGCTCACCACCGACGAATTCCAGAGGGGCTTCTAGATGAACCGCGCGCTCCTCTTCGCGGCACTGCTCGCGCTCACCGGGTGTCAGGGCAAGGCGGAGCTGCTCTTGCCGGGTTCGTCGAATGGCTCCACCCCCTCCGACACGACGCCGACGGATCCGAACGCTCCTGTCGGCGATGGCTCGCTCAGCAACGGCGATGTGTTCACGCGCCTGTCGCCCACCTGCATCGCCTGCCACGGCACCGCCGCGAACAAGCCGTACTTCGTTTCATTGCAAAGCTTCGAGACGCTGCTCGTCGCGGACAGAAAGTGGATCGTCCCCGGTCAGCCGGATGCAAGCGCCCTGCTCCTGCTCCTCGACGCGAAGGGCCAGGGCTCGTACACGCAGATGCCGGTGGGCGGCGATTCGTTCGCGGTGAAGGCGTCGCACGGCGAGACGAACATCACGATGGACGAGCTCCGTCAGTGGATCGCGCAGATGCCCACCGACGTCGTGGCCGGTCCCGCGAAGCCGGATCCTTCCGCGTCCACGATTCAGCGAAAGACCGCGGCGCAGATCCTCACCGCGATGGGCAAACAGCTCGGCCTCACCCCGGCGGAGATGGCGGGCTCGACGTTCAACGCGACGGACCCGGACGGCGTGCAGACCAACGGCGGCTACAACGACGAGTTCTTCGTGCGCTACCAGCAGCTCGGCGGCGCGGCGTGGCTCTCGGGAAAAAAGCCGAACGCGTCCACGAATCGCAGCTTCGCTCAGCAGTGGGTGCCGATGTCGCAGGCGATGTGCAAGCTCGCGGTGAGCAAGACGAACAACCCGGCGATCTTCATCGACGCCACGCTCTCGGATCGATCGACGACGGCGACGGGCGCGCCGCGGATTCAGAAGAACATCGGTACGCTGTACCTGCGGATGCTCGGCGAGGTGCCGAGCTCCGCGGACGTTCAGGCGCTCTATGCGCTCTACACTGCGAAGGAGCCCGCCAGCGCGGCGGATGGTTGGGCGAATGTCTGCGCGGCGCTGCTCCGCGATCCCCTCTGGCTCACCTACTAGGACCGCCCCATGAAACTCTCCCGACGAGCACTGCTGAAGGCGAGCCTCGGAGCGACGCAGGTGGGGCTGCTCGCGAAGCTGGGCCTGTCGCCCTCGGTCGCGCGCGCGGCCGGCGGCACTGGCCCCACGAAGCTCCTCACGATTTATTTTCCCGGCGGCTGGATGCCGACGGATCTGTTCTGCCCGCTCTCCGCCACGGAGATCACCCGCCTCATTCCGAGCAAGACGCAGTACCTGAATGATCCCGTCTTCTACGACGCCGCGGATGTGACGAACCTCGACGGCTCGGGCAACGCGATGGGCGCGAATGGAAATGCGCGGCTGCGCGTGCCGAAGCTGTGGGACGAGACGTCGCTCGCGGCGGGCGCACCGGATTCGCGCGGCGGCGGGATGACGAGCCCGAACGGCTGGTCGTGGAAGCAGTACAAGCTCTGGGAGAACACAGCCGTCGTGCACGGCGTGGACATGGGCACCGCGGGCCACCTCGCTGGCGCGATCAGCGCGATGTGCGGCATCGCCGGAAACGACTTCCGAAGCCCGTCGCTCCACTCGCACGTCGCCAACGCGCTCTACGATCAATATGGAGATGCGCGTCCCCTCCCCTGCGTGCAGCTCTGGGAAGCGCCGAGCCTGAACGCGCTGAATCTGCGACCTGAAGCAGCGCCGATCTCGGTCTATTCGACGCAGCTGATGGGCCCCATCTTCGACGAGGGCGACAACTCCGCGTGGACCGGTTTCCGCGGCCGGACGCCGCAGAGCGCGACGGATTTTTCCGGCAAGGCGATCGCGGATGTTCCGGTGACCGCGCTGGAAGCACAGCTCGCCGCTCGAGTGCGCGCGCTCAAAGGGGTGAACGGCGGCACCGACGCGCTGCTGGAGGGGCTCTACGACAACTACCAGGGCATCAGCCGGCTGATGGCGCAGGACGTGGTCACGAAGGTGAAGGCGACGGCGGGCGTGGAGAATCTGCAGAAGCCGTTCTGGGCACCGTCGAGCGGCGGCTTCTTCTCCGTCGACATCGGCGCGGGCGCGGTGAGCGACGGCGGCGACAAATACGACCGCAACTTCAAGTCCGTGCTGCAGCTGCTCAAATCCGGCGTCACCACTTCGCTCAGCGTCGTCTGCGAAGGGCCGAACCAGTTCAACTTCGACACGCATCCGGCGAACGGACATCTGCCGCAGTTCGTGAACGTGCGCGCGGCGTTCGAGGCGACGGGGCGGCTGCTCGGCGAGATGAAGGCCACGCAGATCGGCGGCGGACGGACGCTGCTGGATGACACGCTGGTGCTGCTGGTCAGCGAGTTCTCACGCACCTGGCCCAACAGCCAGAGCTGCGATCACTGGCAGTACACCTCGGTCGCGTTCGTCGGCGGCGGCGTGCAGCCGAACCAGATGATCGGCAACTACGACACCGTCGGAAAATCCGGGACCGCCATCGGCTACACCGGCGTGCCGTGCGACGTCGTCGAGGAGACCGGCGCCGCTGCGAACCGCCCCATTCGAAGCGCGGACGTGATTCAGACGGCGCTGCGGATCATGGGGATCAGCGACGTGCGGATCCCCGGTGGCAGCGGAGAGATCGTCGGCGTCAAAGCGTGAGCGCGCGCCACTTGGACTTCGTAGCGCGCGCCCCTGCTGAAAACTGCAAGAACATCCAAGCCTAGAACGTGCCGCCGGCCGTGAGCTGACCGCCGAGGATGCCGCCCGTATTCTCCGCGTCAGACTGGCCGTTGGCCCACTCGTCGAAGAAGAGCCACCGCCACGTCCCGCGCACGCCCACCTTCACGTTCGCGACGTTGTATTCGACGCCCGCGCCCACCGGCACTTCCCACATGAGGTCGTTCTTGTAGAAGGGCCGAGCGCCATTCGTCACGTTCACGAACGTCCCCTGCAGACCCGCTCCGGCGAAGGGACGGAAGTGGCTGATCTCCGGGCCCACCTTGCCGAACCCGTAAGCGCCCTGACGCCACACGGACTGGTTGTCCGCCGTCACGCGCGAGTCGTGGAGCGGGTTCTTCGAACCTTCGTACCCGACCTCGAGGCCGTAGAGGTTCGACACCAGCGCATCCGCGTTGACGCCCCACGAAGGGCCCACGCTGGTGTTGCTGCCGGGCTTGCCGGTGAAGTCGGTGATGCCGCCCATCAAGCTCACACCGACGTGCGCTTCATCCCCCAGGTTCTCGTGCATCCGATCTGTCGTCTCGGACGCGCCCGCCGCCAGAGGCGCCGCCAGCGCGACCACCAACACTGCCTTCAGAACAATCTGCCGAACCATTTCGCACCTCCTGCAAAAGGCTTCGATTGCAAGGTGCGAACGTTTGCGGCCTCGCCACTTGGCGCGCCGTCGGTCGCGTGGAGAGCGACCGTGCCTCCCCACGGGACATGGCGCGGGCGACAGGTTGCCGCCCGCGCCCGTCACGACTACTCGCTGGCGCGCATCGAGCCCTGCGCTTCGACCATCAGATCCACCGCGACGGAGGCCTTGCTCCCGAACGTGGCGAGCGACGCGGCCTGCGCTTCCACCTGCGTGTCGTACGCGGCGTACGCGGTGACGATCTTGTCGGCGAGCGCGCTGAAGTCGATCTGCTCGCTGGCCTTGATGGTCGCGGTGTACGCGGCGTTCAGCGAGGCATCGAGCTGCGTGGCGGCGGTGGCGGACGCGGTCAGCGCGGTGTTCGCCGTGGCGGACGTCGTCACGTTCACGCCGAGGTAATTGCCGAGCACGGTGCCGTTCACATCACCGCTGCCGACGACGGTCGCGCGGAAGGCGGCGTACGCCTGAGCAGAGGCAGCAGCGGTCGTCGACGCCGAGAGGCTCGATTTGAGCTGCGCGGTCGCATTCTGGCTCGCGGTGACCACGGCATCAGCCGCGGCGCCCGCCTGCAGCGCGGACTGAAACGCGTCAGCGGTCACGCGCGCTTCGAGGGAAGCAGCGCATCGCACAGCAGCGTCAGCGACGGGATCAGCGGCCTGACCGGAGACCTGGAGGCGCGCTCGGATCGTCGCGCGGAAGGCGGCGCTCGCGGCGCGCTCACCCTTCGCGGCGTTCTTGCTGCTGGTGGCCTTCTCCTTCCACTTCGCGTGCACCGACGCGAGGAAGTCTTCGTACGCCTTCGCCTCCGCATCAGCGGTCGCCGCGGCATCCAGCGCCGCATCGAGCTTCACCGCGGCGTCGACGCTCGCGTCGAAGAGCGCGGACTGAGAGGTCTGCACGCCGGCCTGCGCGTACGCCTGCACCTGCGCGCGCTCGGCCGCGGCGACGGCTTCCGCGAGAGCCTTGATGTCCGCCTCCGCGTTGCTGCTGGAGCGAACCGCCTCCGCCGTGGTCGCGTTGATGCGCGCGCGGACATCCACCGCATTCGCCTCCTCCGCCTTCACGCCGGACGCGATCATCTGCGCGAACACCTTCGCTTCGACGGAGGTCTCGGTGGTGAGCGGGCTCACCTTCACCGTGCTCGCGCTGCTGCCCGTGCTCGCGACGATCGCGGACGCTCGCACCGCGCCGGAGCCGTCCACCGCTTCGAGGATGAGGCGCTTCTCGCCCGACGGAACCTGCAGCGAGTAGTGGCCGTCCGCGTCGATCTTCTCTTCAGCGACGACGTCGAGCGTGCCATCCGCCTTCAGCGTGCCGACGCGAACCTTCGTCACCGACGACGCAGTGCCGCTGCCGCCGAGCTCACCCGAGCTCAACGCCTGCTGCTGCGTGCCAGTGCCGTCGGTGGCCTTTCCTTCCAACGTGGAGGTCCCCCCGCCGCAGCCGGCGAGGAGGAGACAGGCCGAGAGGACAGACGTGCCGAGATGTCGCAGATGTGTGTTGGTCTTGGTCATGGTCGGCGCCATTGAGCAGCGTGCATGCCATTCGGAACTCCGCGACATCACGCGTGTAGGAGCTGGGTGGGAATGACGTCGCGGTCAGTGTGACGAAGAGATCAGGGCTCCCCGGTCGCACGACTAGCAAACGCGTGATGTTCACCTCTCGACGCGGCGAGGAAATGCGCGCGAAAGAGCGGAGGCGAGTAGGCTGCGACACATGCGCAAGGCACTGAAGTGGATGCTCATCGGGTCGCTGGGGATCGGCTTTTCGGCGGCGGCGGCGGACGCGGTCGTGGTGAAGGAGACGACGCCCGGCCTCTTGAAGATGGCGACCGTGAAAGCCGATGCGGCCCAGTCGATCGCGCTGCACGAGGTTCCCGGCACGCTGAAGACCGCGAAGGTGAGCGATATGGACGGCGCGATCGTCTACTCGTTCGAGATCGCGAGCGGGTCACAGAACGCGACGGTGAATGTCGACAGCTCGAACGGGCGCGTGCTGAGCGTGCTCAAGCGCGACGTGAACAACCCGCGCATCGTCACCGGGCAGGAGTACGCGACGCCGAAGTATCCAGGGAAGCCGCTGCAGCTTCACAAGAAGTAGCGGTCTACTGGCTGAAGTTGCAGCTGTTGGGTTCGGTGTTGGTGCGGCACCCGGAGGGCAGCTCGATCTTCGGGTGACCGCTCAAGACGGAGGCGAGGAACGAGCTGATCTGCTCACGCGCCGCGTCTCCCGCCGGAGTGGATTTGCTCGCGAAGCCGTGACGTTCGAGCGGCGAGCTCGCGTTCACCTTGTACTGAGTGATCGCGCTCGCGCCTTCCACGGACTGCGTTGACGCGGCGCCGTTGATTGGCTCCAGGATCTTTCCGACCTGCGCCGCGTGCACCGTCGTCGCGCAGAGCTCCGAGCCGATGTTCGGAAGGATCGTGTCCCCCATGCTCATCTGCAGCAGGTACACCGAGCCGTCCGCGGCGAGCTCGTCGTTCCAGTTTCCGCCGTCGATGTCGTCCCAGAGCAGCTGGCTCATCGCGAGCGCGAAGCGGAAATCGAGCGCGCTCGCGTAGCTGCCCTGAAGCCCCGGACGGATGAGCTCATACATGTCCGAGTTCGGAACGAAGTGCGTCCAGCCCGCGCCCGGCACATTGAGCACCGCGTAACGCACGCGCGGAGACATGCCGGAGTACACGAGGCCCATCGTTCCGCCCAACGAGCCACCGGTCCAGATGGGCTCCGCGACATCCGGCCTGCGTCCCGCGACGGGGTTGGCTGCGCCGTTCAGCGTGGGCGCGGAGAGCACGTCGCCGAGATTTCCGTCGAGCGCGCGTTCGATCGCCGAGATGTCCGCGACTGCCTGCATGAGTCCCGCGGAGGATTTCTCCACGCCGCGCTGCAGTCCGTTGCTGAGGCCCAGG
>JBJMQN010000451.1:0-12841 GCA_045802665.1 Myxococcaceae bacterium
AGCAGGACCTCCATCCGGTGTACCCGCCCGCGCGCATCACCTGCGCGTGCGGCAATGTGATCGAGACCAAGTCCACCCGCGGCTCGTTCAGCGTTGAAATCTGCGCCAACTGCCACCCGTTCTTCACCGGCAAGTACAAGCTGGTCGACACCGCTGGCCGCGTGGAGCGCTTCCGCAAGAAGTACGAGGCGAAGCCGGCGGGTGCCACCGCGGCGAAGAAGCCGACTCCGGCGGCAAACAAGAAGACCAAGGAAGCGTAAAGCTCTCCTCCGTCGTTCTCGATCGGGCAGGGTTTGCAGTCGCGAAAAGCGACCGGCCCTGCCCGACGTGTTTGTGCAGCGCAAATTTTCTGCGCGCAGATCCGAAAACTGGCGAGCCGATCGATTGCCTCTACCGTGGCTGCATCCCACGTTGAGGAGGCGAGATGTCCCTGGAGGTCCTTCGACCTGCGCAGAAAGCGCCGGCTTCGCATTCGCTGAAGTCGGCTGAGTACGCGAAAGGCCGCTCTTACAAGCTGTACAAAGGCGACAGCCTGTCGCTGCTCGGGCAATTCCCCGACGAGAGCTTCGATCTCATCTTCGCTGATCCGCCGTACTTCCTCTCCAACGGCGGCTTCACCTGCAAGGGTGGCAAGCGCGTCTCGGTGCAGAAGGGCGAGTGGGACGAGTCTAAAGGTGTAGACGACGATCACCGCTTCACGTCCGAATGGTTGGAGGCGTGCAAGCGCGTGCTGAAACCGTCCGGGACGATCTGGGTTTCGGGCACGCAGCACGTGATCTTCTCGGTGGGCTTCGCGATGCAGCGGCTCGGCTACAAGCTGCTGAACACGGTCACCTGGTACAAGCCGAACGCCAGCCCGAACCTGTCGTGCCGCTACTTCACGCACTCGACGGAGCTCCTCATCTGGGCGAGCCCGAACAACAAAGGCAAGCTCCAGCACACGTTCAACTATCCCGACATGAAGGCGGAGAACGGCGGGAAGCAGATGCGCGACGTGTGGAACCTGCCGAAGAGTGGAGAAGAGGAGCTCTCCCCGGACGGGGAGGGCAGGGTCTGGACGCAGATCACCCCGAGGAAGAGCGAGAAGGCGTACGGAGGACATCCGACGCAGAAGCCGCTCGCGCTGTTGGAGCGGGTGATCCGGGCGTCGACGTCGGAGGACGCGCTCGTGCTGGATCCGTTCAACGGGAGCGGGACGTCGGGAGTCGCCGCGGTGCATCTGGGCAGGCGGTACGTGGGGATCGATCTGAACCCCGAGTACCTGGAGCTCACGAAGAAGCGGATCGACGCGGTGGAGCGTCAGTCGTCCTGAAGCGTTCTCAACTGGGTTGGGTCGCAGCTCCGCGGTTTGCGTTGCGGATTCGCACGGCTCAACTGGTCTTGGCTCGTCGGTTGCGGTGAGGTTGTCGGTTGAGCCTTGGCTCCGCGGTTTGCGATGCGGATTCGCACGTCTCAACTGGTCTTGGCTCGTCGCTCGCGGTGAGGTTGTGGGTTGAGCCGTGGCTCCGCGGTTTGCGTTGCGGATTCGCACGTCTCAACTGGTCGCGGCTCGTCGCTTGCGGTGAGGTTCTGGGTTGCTCTCGTCAGGCGTTCGCTTTTTTCAGCATCGCTTCGATCACCTGCGCGGCGATCGGGTGGTAGCCGTTTCGGAACTTGTCGAAGAGCTTTCGGGCTCGTTGCGTTTCTCCTGACGCGATCAGCGCCTTGTAGAGCGGCCTCAAGTACTTCATCCGCCCAATCTCCCCGAGCACCCGCTCCACCTGCGGCAACGCCGGCGCGTGCTTCGCCATCGCGGCGACGGAGAGCCAGCTCACGAGCACTTCGTAGTTCTTGCTCGCGTTGAGCCCGAACCGCTCATCCAGCTCGCGAGCGTGCGCGTATCCATCCGGCAGTGACTCCAGATACAGCTGCCACTCGGTAGCGCCCCAGCCAGCCACCGCGTCCTTTGAAGGGACCTCGGTGCCGATCCTTCGCACCGCCTCCAGCTTCGAGGACTTCGCCAGAGGCGCGCTGGTCGGGATTCCTGATCCGTTCAGGTACTCGTCCGCGTGAACCTTCTGCAGCGCCCCGGGCAGCTCCTTCTCCACGAAGCCGACGAAGTCTTCCGTCGTGATCGACTGGAACCGATACGTCGCCATGTACTTCTTGATGAACGCATCGAACTTCGAGCGGCCGACCTGCTCCTCCAGCGCGCGCAGCAGCAGATAGCCCTTCTCGTAAGGCACCTGCGAGAACGCCTCGTCGGGGTCCACGCCCTGGAGATGCGTGCACAGCTTGGTGAGCTCCGGGTGATCCGAGAACTGCTGCACCGCCTGCTCCAGCGCGCGACGGCCCAGCGCCGCATGAAGCTCCGACTCTTCGCGGCCTTCCAGCGCTTCCAGAATCCGCCGCTCCGCGTAGACCGTGAACCCTTCGTTCAACCAGAAGTGCTCCGCGTTCGAGTTGGTGACGAGGTTCCCCGTCCAGCTGTGCGCGAGCTCGTGCGCGAGCACGTTCACCAGCGACCGGTCCTTGGCGAGCAGGCTCGGCGTCAGGAACGTGAGGCGCGGATTCTCCATTCCGCCATACGGAAACGACGGCGGCATGGTGAGGATGTCGAAGCGATCCCAGTCGTACGGACCGAAGAGCGCCTCGGCGGCGAGGATCATCTTGTCCACCGCCTCGAACTCCCACGCCGCGCCTTCGACGATGGAAGGCTCCGCCCACACGCGCGAGCGCGGACCCAATTCGCGCGACTGCAGCTCGCCCACCGCGAATGCGAAGAGGTAAGGCGGGATGGGCTGCGGCATCTCGAACGTCTCGGAGGCAGCAGACCCATTCACGCTCCGCTCTCCGGGCGCCGCCGCCATGACCGATCGAAGCTCTGAGGGCGCGGAGATCTCCGCCTTGAACTTCACCCGAACGCGGGGCGTGTCCTGAATGGGAATCACCGAGCGCGCATGGATCGCCTGGCACTGCGTGAACACGTACGGCTGCTTCTTGCCCGCGGTCTGATCCTTGTTGAGCCACTGCAGCGCGGACGCATCGGGCGAGGTCCGGTAGCGGATCCGCAGCCGGTCGCCGCCCTTCAATCCGAGGCGCAGGCGCTGCCCCAAGATGGGGTCCGCGTCGGCGAGCTCCCACTTGAGCGGCCGACCCTGTCCGTCGATCACCTCGGAGATGACGAGCCCGCGCGTGTCGAGATCGAGGGGGCCGTCAGCGCCGCGCTCGAGCTGCAGCTCGATCGTCGCGTCGATCACGCGCTTGTCGAAGTCGACGCGCGCCTTCCAGTCGAACGAGGTGACCTTCGGCTGCGAGTCGTCGTTGTACGAATGCGGATCCAGGCGGGCCATGGCGGATGGATCTAGCCGGTCGGCAGCGTCGCGAACACTGCCAATGCGCAACCTGATCCAGGCGCCCATCGCGAGAGGACCCCGGAAGACAGAGGTTCATGGGCGTGAGCACTGAATCTCTCACCGACATCCTCACCGAGGCGGAGCCCTCGTGGCTCGACCGGCACGAGTACCCGTTCGTGCCGCGCTACTTCGGGGTGGACCACCACTGGATGCATTACGTCGAGGAGGGCCGCCACGGCGAACCGATCGTCTTCGTCCACGGCACGCCGACATGGAGCTTCCTCTGGCGGAGGCTGATTCTGCTGATGCGCGACAGCAACCGCTGCGTCGCCTCCGATCACCTCGGGTTCGGCCTGTCCGACAAGCCCACGCAGCCGTCGCTCCTCACTCCTGAACGGCACGCCGAGAGGCTGGAGTCGCTGCTGCTCTCGCTGGATCTGCCGAAGTTCACGATGGTCGTGCATGACTTCGGCGGTCCGATTGGGCTTTCCGTGGCGATGAAACATCCCGAGCTCGTGAAGCGGCTGGTGGTGATCAACAGCTGGCTCTGGCCGATCGGTGAAGAGCCGGGAGCGCGGAGGATGAGCCGCATGCTCGGCGGCGGGGTGGGGCGGTATCTCTACGTGAGCTTGAATCTCTCCGCGAAGCGGATGCTCCCGCGAGTCTTCGCCGACCGGGAGAACCTCTCTCGCGCGCTGCACGACCAGTACGTGGGGCCGTTCCTCGACAAGAAGGCGCGGCTCGGGCCATGGGTACTGGCGCGCTCGCTCAATTCGTCGCAAGCGTTCTTTCAGTCGCTCTGGGACCAGCGCGAGGTGCTGAAGCAGTTTCCGATGCTGCTGCTCTGGGGCGCGAAAGATCCGCTGTTCGGGAAGTCGCTCGGCACGTGGGAGCGGGCGTTCCCGGACGCCGAGGTGGTCCTCTGCCAACGGTCTGGTCACTTCCCGCAGGAGGAGCAGCCCGATCTCGTCATCTCGGAGATCTCGAAGTTCGTTCGAGAGGGGTTGCACTGAGCTGGGTGCCGCTCGCGCGGGTTCGAGGACTCAGCGCTTGCCCGTACCCTGGAAAAGAGCTTCCGTGGGCGCATGCGCAAGTTCTGGTGGCTCACGTTCTTCATCATCCCGGCGTGCTCGTGTCCGGGAGCGATCATCGACGATGGCTCGGAGCATACCGATGCGGGGATCGTCGGCGGCCAGAACGATGGCGGGACTCTGGGGGACGGCGGAGAGAATTCCGGGAACGACGCCGGAGAGAACTGCACGCCGCCCCAGGTGCTGATTCTTCTGGATCGCACCGGCACGATGCACCGCGATCTCACCGGACAGACGCCGCCGGCGACGGATGCGGGCATCGCGAGCTCGAAGTTGTTCCAGGCGATCACGGCGCTGGATTCGCTCGCGGGCAAGCCGGGGCTGGATCAGACGATGAAGCTCGGGCTCGCGTTCTTTCCGCAGGATCCCGGCGGCGGCGCGTGCATCACGTTGGCGCAAAGGCTCGCGGGTCAGAACTTCAGCAACCCCGCGTGTGAATCGGGACAGGTCGTGATTCCGCCGGCGATCGGAACCGGCAATGCGATCGCGTCGCTGCTGGATCCGGACACGACGACACTCTGCTTCTCGACGCCGACGGGGAAAGGCCTCGTCACCGCTGGAGACGAGCTCAACAGCATCCAGCAGGCGGGCACGAAGCAGTTCGTGATGCTGGTGACCGACGGCGCGGACTTCTACGACAGCTGCCCGGACCCGGACCCGATGGTCGTGCTGCGCCAGCTGCAGGCCGCGGGCATCGACACGTTCGTCGTAGGCTTCGGCGCGCAGGACACGACGCCGCAGGGAGTGAACCCGCCGCTCCTCAACCGCATGGCGTGCGCCGGACACACCGCGAAGGACTTCGCCACCGAATGCGAATCCAGCCCGGATGGCGGCTATGACGCGGTGAACAAAGACGGCGGCACGCGCCTCTACTACGACGCCGCGAACTCGACGGAGCTGGAGAACACGCTGAAATCTATCGCGGCGCAGATCTGCTGCGATTGCATTCTCTGAGAGCGGTTGTCGCCCACGGGCCCGTGCGCTGATTCGGGTGGCCGTGCGCCAGAATTATCCGCCCGCCCGGTGGCTGGGAGGCACCGTCACTTCGGATGTCTCCCTTACGCCAACTCCTTGACCGGAATCCCCGCGAGCTCCAGCACGCGCAGCGCGTTGGTCGTGTCCACCACGCCCTCGCGCAGCCGGTAGTCGAACGTCATCTTCCCGTCCTGCACGAGATCTCTGAAGTGCACGTTGCGAAGCTGGAACGCGCTCTCCTTCTCCAGCTCCGCGAGTGACAGATCGTGCGTGGACACCCCGCCGCAAGCGCCGGTCGCGAGGAGTAACCGCAACACTTCACGCGACGCGATCTGCCGCTCCTTCGTGTTCGTCCCGAGGAGAATCTCATCGAGCAGAAACAGGACGCGGCCCTCGTGCAAATGAGCAGCGTCGAGCACAGCCTTCAGCCGCTGCACCTCCGCGTAGAAGTAGCTGACGCCGCGCTCGAGCGAGTCCTTCACCCGCATCGACGTGAGCGTATGGACTACCGACAGCTCCAGCGCCTCCGCGGACACTGGCGCGCCCATCAGCGCGAGGATCGCGTTGCTCCCCATCGCGCGCAGCAGCGTCGTCTTCCCGGACATGTTGGAGCCGGTGATCAGGAGCCCCGTTCGCGGCCCCTCCAGCGAGACGTCGTTCCGCACTGGCGCATCCAGCAGCGGATGCCCCACCTGCTTCGCGACGAAGCGCGGTCCGTTCGCGACCACGGTGGGCCAGCAGTAGCTCGGACGATCATGCGCGAAGGTCGCGACGGAGATCAGCGCCTCCATCTCCGACAGCGCCTCGAACCACGCTCTCACCTGAGCGCCATTCCGAGCCCGCCATCCCTCCAGCCGGAAGAAGAAGATCAGGTCCCACAGCAGCAGCGCATTCAGCACCGGATGGAACTGGCTTCGTCGCTGCTCGGCGTAGGACATGAGCCGGCTGAACGCGTTGAGGCGCGCGGACACTTTCTCGCCACCCCGCGCGTCGATGGGCTTCACCAACTTCTGCAGCAGCGAATCCGAAAACGGCTGCACCTCCACCGCCGCAAAGGCCGGCCCGCAGCGAAGGAAGCCGCGCTCGCCCGCGGAGATCCGTTCGTGCATCTCCGCGATGGGCTTCTTCGTGAGCTGAACCACCGCGACCTGCGCCGCGAGCCCAATCCACACCGCCCAATCCGGAATCACGCCCAACCGCCCGAGCACGAGCAGCACCAGCGTCACTGGCGGCAGCACGAACGGCAGCGCCTTCGCCCAGCGGATGGACGCAAGCAGCTCCCCGCCCTCCGCCCAGCGAATGAACTGCGCCGGGTTCAGCTTCTGCTTCGCGACCAGCCTGCACGCCGTCACCACCGCCTGACGAAAATCGACGAGCGGGATGAGCTCCTTCACGGCGCCCTGCCGCGCCGAAACCTCCTCGGCCACAGCGGGCTCGGACAACCACGCAGCGAGCTTCGCCTCGCCCGCCTTCGTCCCCGTCTCGTCCATCAGCTGAAACAGCGAGCCCTGCCCGAAGACGTCGAGATCCGGCGTGTACAGGTGAGCGGGGTTCGCGTACTCGTCGCCGCGCGCCGCAAACTTGTGCCACTCGCCGGTGAGCCGCGCGACGCCGCGCTCATTCAGCTCCACCAGCACCTTCGCTCGCTCTTCCTTCGTGGACACCCGCCCGTGAAGCACAGCGAGGACCGCGTAGATCGCGATGCAGACTCCGGCCGCCCAGAACCCCCACGACGGACTCCCGTGGAAGATCCTCGCGCCGAGGAACACGAGCGCCGCAAGGAAGCTCACGCCGCGCCCGTTCGCGTACCAGCCGCTCTGCCCGTCGAGCCGCTTCAGCTCATCGGAGAGAGTTGCAAGCCGCGCCCGGTAGACCTGTTCCACGCTCACGGTTCAGCAACGTGCCACGTGGCGCTCGCGGCGCAACCCGCAAAATGACTTCGGCCCTGCTCCCCGGGAGGTAGGGAACAGGGCCGATTTGCTGCCTGGACTTCCGAGCGGTGCGGCTTACTTCTCCTTCGCCGCGATCTTCCGGAGCGCCTTCTGGTCGCGGATGCAGAGGATGCGGCCGACGTTGCCGAGCATTCCGTCGCGCTTCATCTCGTTGATGAGCGTGGAGACGAACGAGCGGGACGCGCCGACCAGGTCCGCGAGGTCCTGCTGGGTGATGCCGCGGAGGTCGATCTCGCCGCCGTGCGGGCAGCGCTCACCGTGGGCCTCGGCCAGCGTGAGGAGCGTCTCGGCGAGCCGCGCCGGGACTTCCTTGAAGGTCAGGCCGAGCACGCGCTTGCGGAGGTTGCGAACGCGGTCCGCGTAGGCGCGGATGACGTCGGTGGCGAGAGCCGGGCGGGCCTCGAGCTGCGCGCGGAAGTCGCGGCCTTCGATGCTCCACACCTCGGCCTCACCGGAGGCAACGGCCATCTCTTCGATCGGCGCGCCGTCCGGGCGGAACAGCTCGCCGAACAGGTCGCCCGGGCGAAGGATGGAGACCACGGAGCGGGTGCTGTTCTTGCCAATCCGCATCAGGCGCACGCGGCCGGTCTTGAGCAGATAGACGCGGTCCGAGGTGTCGCCGGGGCGGTAGATGATGGCGTTGTGCGGGAAGGTCTCGACCTTGAAGTAGCCCTTGAAGTCGATGCCGTCCTGGGGCTGCGGCGAGAGCTTGTTGGCAGTGACCATCATCCCGGACTGGGTGGGCTGCATGGGGACGACGACATTGGAACCGATGGGGCCAAGCGGACGGTTGAACATTTTTCAGGTGCTCCTTGGGGAAAACTCGAAACTTCAGAGGACTGCGGAAGGGGAGGGGACGTCGAAAACCCGACGCGGCCTTTTCCAAGTCCTGTGCCACCGCTCGTCGCGTGCCGAACGGTTTTCACGTTCAAGAATGTCGCGGAGTTAGCGGCTCGCGATCAGCGCTGAACACTTCTCGCCGACCCCGGATGTGACGGATCGTTTAAACACCCTGATGCAGTTTAACGAAACGTTCAAAACCGCTGCCGACCGTCCGAATCGAAACAGTGTCGGAATCGGACTTTATTCGCCCGTGAGTAACCTTCACGACAGGGAACGGGTCTCGATTCGGTATTTCTGAAGCTTTCGTTCAAGGGTAGGGCGGCTGATGCCCAGTACCTGACAGGTTTTGCCCTTGTGGCCTTTGGTGGCCGCCAGCGCCCGGAAGATGAGGATGCGTTCGGCCTCCTCCAGCGTCGGGATCTTCGAAGGATCGTCGAGATCCGAGGGCAGCCACCCCGACTGAGGGGACTGACCAGAACCGCCGTCGGAGGCCTCCATCTTCGGGAGGTTGTCCGCGAGCAGCACTTCCCCGGGGGACAGCACCACCGCGCGGGTGAGCACGTTCTCCAGCTCGCGCACGTTGCCGCGCCAGGGCAGCTGCTGCAGGTGCTGCAGGACCTCGGGCGGCACGCGGCTCACCCGCTTGTGCACCGTCTCGTTGATGCGGGTGAGCAGGTGGTGGACGAGCGAAGGGATGTCGTCGCGGCGCTCGCGCAGGGGCGGGATGAGCAGCGTGATGACCTTGAGCCGCTGGTAGAGGTCCTCGCGGAAGCGGCCTTCCTTCACCTCCGTCGCGAGCTCGCGGTGGGTGGCGGCGATGACGCGGGCGCGGAGCTTGATCTTCTTCACCCCGCCCACGCGCTCGAACTCGCGTTCCTGCAGGACGCGGAGCAGCTTCGCCTGCAGCATGAGCGACATGTCGCCGATTTCGTCGAGGAAGACGGTGCCGTCCTCGGCGAGCTCGAACTTGCCCTGCTTGAGCGTGTGCGCGCCGGTGAACGAGCCCTTCTCGTGACCGAACAGCTCGGATTCCAGCAGCGTGTCGACGATCGCCGAGCAGTTGATCCCGACGAACGGCTTCACCTCGTCGTGCGAGTAGTTGTGGATGACGCGCGCGATGAGCTCTTTGCCGGTGCCGGACTCGCCATTGATGAGGACGGTGGCGCGGCTGGCGGCGACCTTGCCGATCTCCTTGATGAGCTGCTGCATCCCAGGCGTGTTGCCCACGATGTCGCCCAGCTTCACCGGCGGCGCTTCGACGTTCACCAGCGCGGCGCGGCGGGAGCGCTGGCGGTCCGAGAGCGCTCGTTCGACGACGAGGTCCAGCTCGGCGGGATCGGAGAACGGCTTGTGGAGATAGTCGAACGCGCCGAGCTTCATCGCGCGGATCGTGGTCTCCATGTCGTGGTGCGCGGTGACGATCAGGATGGGCGCGTCACCCACCTGAGCCTTGAGCTCTCCGACGATGTCGAGGCCGCTCCGGTCCGGGAGCATCATGTCGAGGATGATGACGGACGGGTCCACCTGCGGCGCGAGCTGAAGCGCCTGCGCCGCGGAGGTGGCGGTCACGACCTGATATCGGGGCGAGCCCTCCTCCTCCGCGTCCTCGAAGTGCATCTTCAAGGACTCGAGAAGGGACAGGTCGTCGTCGACGATCAGCAGGGTGTCCATCTGGCTCCGGGCTTCAGCCTGGCAGAGTCACCGTAAATACCGTGCCCGGGCTCTCGCTACCATGGGCGGTCACTTCTCCCCCGGCTGCTCGCACGACCCGCCGGAGAGCCGCGAGCGACAAGCCTGCTCCCCTGGCCAGCCTGCTGCCGAACGGCTCGAAGAGGGTGAGCGCCTCGTCCGCGGGCATCGCGGAGGCCTCATCCGTCACCACCATCGACACGCCGCCGCCGGCTTTGCGCAGGCGGACCTGGAGGGGGCCGCCGCTCGGGAGTCCCATCGCGACGTTCAGGAGGATCTGCGAGAGCACGGGCCGCAGGCGCTGCGCATCGACGCGAACGCGGAGGTTCTCCTCCTCCTCGAGGATCTGCAGCTGCACGTTCCGCTCGTTGAGCTCGGGCTCCACCATCGCCGCGGCGTCCTGAACCACGGTGCGCAGAGGCAATTCGGTGATCTCCGGCGCCGAGTCGCGGCCATATTCCGACAGCAGCCAGAGCATCCGCTCCATCGTGCGAATCTCGCGGTTGGCGATCGCGAGGCGCCGCTTGTCCCGCTCTCCGAGCTCCTGATTCCGGGCCAGCGTCTGGACCGCCATCTTCACCGACGAGAGCGGGTTTCGAATCTCGTGCGAGAGCGAAGAAGACAGCCGCGAGATCTGCACCGGCGGAGCGCCATCCAGCACCGTGTCGAGGTCGAGGAACGCGCCCGCGTACGAGTCATCTTCGGTGGAGACCAGCGCGCGGATGTAGTGGCGGCGGTTGTTCTCCATGCGGGTGAGAAAGCACGTCCCGCCGCCTGGTCGCTCGGCGAGCGCGTTGAGCGGCTTCACTTCTTCGGGGGTCACGCGCAGCACCTCCGCGAGCGACTGCCCAATGAGATCCGCCTCCGCGCGCCCGGCCACAGCCTGAGCGTCGCCTTCCACCGCTTGCACGCGCTGGCTTCTGTCCCAGCGAAGCCGCACCAGACCTGTGCTGGACATACGTTGGGCCGGACTCTAGTCGTGCAGGCGTGGGGCGTCCGAAAAAGACTCCGTGACGTGGCCCGGCTTACACTCCGCGCCCCGGCGATGCCCTCCCGTTCGACCCTTCAGAAGGCCATCGTCTGCGCGTTCCTGTTCATCTCCGGTGGCGCGGCGCTGGTCTACGAGCTCGCGTGGTCGCGCTACTTAGGCAACGTCCTCGGAAACTCCGGGCAGGCGCATGCGGTGGTGTTGGCGACGTTCATGGGCGGGCTCGCGCTGGGCGCGTTCATCTTCGGCCGGGCCGCGGACCGCTCGAAAAACCCGCTCCGGCTCTATGGATTTCTGGAGCTCGGCATCGGCGCGTATGCGCTCGCGTTCAAGCCGGTCCTCGATGCGTTGGGAAGGGCGTACCTGTCGCTCGCGCCGGCGATGCCGGAGAGCACGAGGCTCTTCGCGAAGCTCGGCCTCGCGGGCCTGGCGCTCCTGCCCCCGACGATTCTGATGGGCGGGACGCTGCCGCCGCTCGTGCGCCATCTCACCTCGCAGCTCTCCGGCGTGCGCAGATCGCTCGCGCGGCTCTACGCGATCAACTCGCTCGGCGCGGCGTTCGGAGCGTTCCTCGCAGGCGTGTTCATGGTGCCCGGCTTCGGGCTCGCGGCGAGCACGCGAATGGCGGCGATCGCGAACGCGGTGATTGCCCTGTGCGCGATCGCGCTGTCGCGAGCTCCGGTGCAGAAGGAGGCAGCGTCCGATTCCGATTCCGTTGACGACGACGCGCAGGAGTCGCTGGTCTATCCGCTGCGCGCGATCCGGGTCGCGTTGATCGGCTCCGCGCTCTCGGGCTTCTCCGCGATGGTCTGCCAGATCACGTGGATCAGGCTGCTTGCGTTGGTGCTCGGTGCGTCGACCTACGCGTTCACGCTGATCCTCACCGCGTTCATCCTCGGGATCGGGGTCGGCAGCTATTGGCTCTCCCGGGCGAAGTCGACGGACGCACTTCGACTCTTCGGGCTGCTCCAGGCAGGCATCGCAATCGCGGTCTGCGTGGCCCTGCCGCTCTATGTCCGGATGCCGCTCTACCTCTGGCGCATCTCGGACGCGCTGGCTCATTCGTCCGCGACGTGGAGCCTGTATCTCGGCGCTTCGTTCGCGCTCTGCTGCCTCGTCCTGCTGATCCCGACGGCGCTGATGGGCGCGAGCTTCCCCGCCGTGGCACGCGTGGCCACCGCGAAGGCCTCCGAGCTCGGGCGGCAATTGGGCGGCGTGTACCTCTGGAACACCGCCGGGACGATTCTCGGCGCGCTGCTCGGCGGGCTCGTGCTGATGCCTGCGTTCACGATGGAGGGCGCGTTCGCAATCGCCGTCAGCGTGAACGTGATCGCCGCACTCTCCGCTGCGTGGGTCGCGAAGCCTGCTCGTTGGTGGCTGCCGGGCGCGGTTGCGTTGGGCGCCGCGGCGCTCTTCTTCGCAGGCGCCTCCGGCTGGTCGGAGCTCGTCGCGAACGCAGGCTCCTTCCGCGACCCCGGCCATCCTCCGGCGAGCTTCGGCGCCTACGAAGCGATGATGAAGCGCACGTACACGACGGAGCTCCACCGCGACGACACCTTCGCGACCGTCGTCGTCGGGACGACGCACCCGGACGGCCGCCGCATCCTCCGCATCAACGGCAAGGTGGACGCGTCCGACGGCGACGACATGGACACGCAGATTCTGCTCGGCCAGCTGGGACCGCTGCTCCACTCAGGGAAGGCGAAGACGGCGCTGGTCGTGGGGCTCGGAAGCGGGGTGACGGTGGGGTCGCTCGCATCGCATCCGGAGCTGGAGCGCATCGACGTCGTCGAGATCTCGCCCGCGGTCGTCGAGGCCGCGCGGCGGTTCTCGTACATCAACGGCAACGCGCTGGACGATCCCCGGGTGCACGTTCACGTCGACGACGCGCGCACGTTCATGCTGCTGCAGGGGCTCTCGTACGACGTCATCGTGAGCGAGCCTTCGAACCCGTGGGTCGCCGGAGTG
>JBJMQN010000452.1:0-5942 GCA_045802665.1 Myxococcaceae bacterium
ACGCGCCGCGCACCGTGGTGCACGACGCGACCTGGTAGCTCCTCAGGGCCCGACGGTGGCGAGCGCGCTCGCGTCGAAGTCGATCACCTTCTGCGCCACGTCGCGAACCTCCTCCGCCGTCACTGCGGCGATCCGCTCCGCGTAGCGTTCGTACTCGTCCATCGGCAGGCCGTAGCAGTGATCCAACGCGAGCAGCGCCGCGCGAGCGCCGTTCCGCTGCAGCCCGATCTCGTGGTTGCCGATCAGGTTCTGCCGAGCGCGATCCAGCTCCGCGTCGGTAATCTTCTCTTCGCGCACTCGCTTGAGCTCCGCGCGGATTCCCTCCAGCGCCGCGTCCAGCTTCTCGGGACTCGTGCCCATGTAGACGGCGAAATAGCCGGGATCGATTCCTTCGATCGCGTAGCTGGAGACGCTGTACGCCATCGATCGCTTGTCGCGGAGCTCGATGAAGAGGCGCCCGCCTTGTCCCGAGAGGACCGTCGAGAGCACCTCCAACGGCCGCCGCCACTCGTCGGTGATCCGAGCGCCCTGGAATCCGTACACGAGGTGGCTCTGCGCGCGCTTCAGCTCCCTGCGAGCGACCTTCGCTGACGACGGCTTCGGCTCGGCGCTCACGCTTGGCGCGGGGGCCGCTTTCCCGAACGGCTTTCCGAAGTATTCGTTCGCGAGCTGCAGCACCTCATCCACCTTCACGTCTCCCACGAGGCAGAGCGTGAGCTGCGACGGGTCCATGTACTTGCCGTGGTAGTCGATCAGATCCTGCCGGCTGATCACCTCCACCGACTCGCGCTCGCCGCTGACCTGCATGCGGTACGGGTGCCTCTCGAACAGCGCGCGGTGGAACAGATCGAACGCGATGCCGGACGGCTTGTCCTCCCGCGTGGCGATGTCCTGGAGGAGCAGCTCGCGTTCCCGCTCGACCTCGCCCTCTGGGAAAGTGGGCTGGTTCAGAACTTCGGCGAAGAGATCGAACCCGCGCCGGAAGTGTTTCGAGAGGAACTCGCCGCGGACGGTCAGCGAGTTGCGCCCACCGGCGGAGGACAGCGAGCCCGCGAGATCGTCGATGAGGTGCGAGATCTCCTCTGCGTCGCGTCCCTTCGTCCCGCGCGTGAGCGTGCGCGTGAGCAGCGTGTTGATGCCGTTGTTCTTCGGCGACTCGTAGCGCACGCCGCCCAGGAACGCCGCGCGCATCGCGAACAGCGGCACGGCGGCCTCGGGGCGGATCACAATCTTCGCGCCTGACGGCAGCTTCTCGATCACCAGCTTTCCGTTGCCCTTCGCGGACAGCGCGGAGGTGACGCGCATCGGCGTCGGCGCTTCGTTCTTCGGACGTTTGCGCTCGGGCGCGACAGTCGGCGCCTCTTTCGCGATCGCGTCCAACACCGAGCCCGCTTCCTTCTCGGTGTACGTCACGCCCTGCGGGATGAGCCCGGTGACCGTCACCTTCGACAGGTCGAGGTACTTCTGCGCGATCTCCTGCAGCACCGCGGGCGTGAGCCCCGCGACCTTCTCGTAGTAGCGCGCCTCCTGCTCGATGCCGCCCGCGCCCGCCTCGTAGAACCCGAGCTTCCGCGCCAGCCCCTGCACCGTCTCGCGCTGATACACGGCTTCTGCTTCGACGATCGCCTTCACCGTCTGCAGCTCATCCGCTGGGACCGGGGAGGCTTTCAGCTGCATCAGCACGCGCAGGCTCTCGCTCAGCGCGGCCTCCAGATTTTCCGGCGGGAGCGTCATCGAGAGCGTGAACAGGCCGGGGTCCTGCGGCGTGTACGCGTACGTGTGGACCTCATTGACCAGCCGGCGCTTCCGTTTGACCTCCAACGAAAGCCGCGAGGCATCGCCCTGTCCCACGATCATCGAGAGCACATCCAGCGCCGGCGTGTCTTCGTCGCGCACGCTGCCGATCGGGAACGCGACGTTCAGGTACGCCTCCTTCACCTCGTCGTTTCGAATCAGAAACCGGCGTCCGCTCCGAGCGCCCTCCTGCGTCCGCTTCACCGCCCCGTCCCAGCGCCGTCCCCAATCTCCGCCGAAGAGGTCAGCCACCCACTCGCGGACCTGCGCCTCGGTGAGATCTCCGACGATGGAGAGCACCATGTTCTTCGGCGAGTAGTGGCGCTCGTAGAACTCGAGCACCTTCTCCCGGCTGAAGCTCCGCACCGTCTCCTCCCAGCCGATGACGGGCCGGTGATACGCGTGCTGCTGATACGCGGTGGAGAACAGGTCGCGAGAGGCGCGCCGCGGCGGCGAGTCCAGGCTGCGTTTGATCTCCTCGCAGACCACCTCGATCTCTCGCGCGAGCTCCTCCTTGTCGAACGATGAGGACCGGACGGCGTCCGCAAGAACGTCCAAGCCCATGCGGGCGAACTGGCTCGCCATCACCGTGTGGTAGACGGTCTGATCGAACGAGGTCCACGCGTTGATCTCTCCGCCGTGCGCCTCGATGGACTGCGCGATCTCACCGGGGCCACGCCGCGCGGTGCCTTTGAAGAGCATGTGCTCGTGGAGGTGGGCGAGACCCGCCTGATCCTCGCGTTCATCCGCGCTGCCTGCTCGCACCCACACCTGAAAGGCGGCGACTTTGGCGGCGTGCTGCTCCTCGAAGACGACCGTCAGGCCGTTGTCCAGCGTGTAGCGGAGAGCCATAAGGGGCCGTGACGCTGGCACTCGTGCAGTGGTTCTGCAACACGCGTAATCAGGGCGGACGCGCGCAGTGATGACTGTCGTGGGATGGCGCCTGGCGAGTTGGTCAGCAAGGAAGCGTTCGGCCATGTCCTTTGGAGATCCGCCCCGAGCGACTACGCTCCGCGTCCAAGAATGGCCGGCCCCGATCAGGATGATCCGCTCGCGGATCTGCGCGACAGCCTTGCAGGAGACGATGAGCCGCTTGGGTTAGCCCCGGCCGCGCCTCAGGCTCCAACCCCGTCGCGTTCGCCCAATGGAACGCCCGCGAAGGGAGCAGCTCCCGTTGGTGCGCCGCCGCCGCTGCCGCCGAAGCGCAACACCGCGGTTCCGCCCACGGGCTCGAACGCTGCGTTTCCGCCCGCCGCCGCGCCCGCACCTGTCGCCGCGACGCCTCGTCCTCCGACGGGCGGCGATCCGTTTCAGGAGCCCGCTGAACCGAGGCCTCCTCGCGGCGGACTGCCGGAAGACAAGATCGAATATTTCCGCAGCGTCGTCCGGCTGAAGGACGAGACGCTCGCGCGCGGGCGCACCCTGTACGCGCAGATCGCAGCGGATCTGGATCGTTCGTCGTCGACGGCCGCACAGCTCAAGGCTCAGGTCGACGCACTGAGCGCGGAGCTTCAGAAGGCGCAGGCGTTCGGCCCGAAGGTGCAGGAGCTCACCGCGGCGCTGCAGACGGAACGCACGCGCGCTGAAGCCGCCGAGAAGAAGCTCAACGATCTGCTTCAGGAGGCCGCGGCGCACGAGGAGGATCGGAAAGATCTCTCGCGAGCGTTGGCCGAGACCGAAGCGCAGCTCCCGCAGCTTCAGACCGCGCTGGAGAACGAGCGAAAGGCGCGCGCTGAGGTCGCGGAGGAGCTGGTGGGCGCGAAGGAAGCGCTCTCCATCGCGCAGGATCGCGTCGCCGAGCTCGCCGCGCAGAAGAGCGAAGCCGAGGGCAACCTCGAAGCGGTGAACGAGCAGTACACCGCGGCAACCACAGAGCTCGAACAGGCGAACGCGCAGCTCGAAGCGAAGAACGCGGAGGCGAGCACCGTCACCGCCGAGCGCGACGAGCTGAAGGCGCGGCTGGACGCACTGGAGGCCGAGAAGTCGCAGCTCTCCGAGCAGCTCGCGGAGGCGACCGGAAAAGCGCAGGCCCTGGAGAGCGAGCAGGAATGGTCGCGCAGCTCGCTCGACGAGGCGGAGGCGCAGGCGCGGAAGGTCAGCGCGGAGAAGGATGAAGCGCTCGCGAAGCTGACCACGGCGGAAGCCCAGCTGACGGAAGTCCGCTCGGAGCTGGACGAGGCGAAGTCGAGCCACGAAGCCGCGATTGCCGAGCTGCGTGCGGAGCTCGCCGCGGAGAAGCAGCGCGCCGAGTCGTTGGATGTCGCGCGCGCGGAAATCGAAGCAGCGCTCAGCACCGAACGTGCGGAGACCGCGGGCCGGGTGGATGAGCTTTCGTCGCAGGCCGCCGCGCAGACCCGCGAGCTCACCGAACGCGCGGAGACGGCGGAGTCGAAGCTTGCCGAGGTCGAAGCGACGCTGGCGGACAAGACCGGTCAGCTCGAGGCCGAAGCACAGGCGCGCACGCAGGTGGAAGAGGAGCTCAACCAGATCCGCGCCGAGCTCGAGAGTGAGCGCGAGGCGAAGTCGGGGCTGGAGCAGCTGGTGCTTCAATCGAAGCAGGCCGCGGGCTCCGTTCAGACGAAGGCGCAGCAGACCGAAGGCCAGCTCAAGCAGCTTCAGACGCAGCTCGATGCGGCGAAGAAGGCGGCGGCGGAAGCAGAGAGCAAGCGTCAGAGCGCGGAGAAGGCGCTCGCGGAGAAGACCGCGGCGGAGTCCGGCGCGTCCGCGGAGCTCGAGAAGCTGAAGGCTGACCTCGCCAACATCCGGAAGGTCCGCGAAGAGCTCACGCAGGCGAACAAGAAGGCCACCGAGGCCGCCGCCGCGCTGCAGAAAGAGAAGTCCAGCCGAGAGCAGCTCGAGGGCAAGGTGAAGCAGCTCGAGACGCAGCTCGCGGCGAAACCTGCAGCGGCGCCAGCGGCCGCGAGCGGTGCGTCCAGCGCGGAGACCGAGAAGCTCAAGGCGGACCTGACCGCGCTGAAGCAGAAGCTCCAGAAAGCGGAGCTCGCGTTGGAAGCTGCGGCGAGTCTGAAGGCGAAGGTCGCCAAGCTCGAGGCGCAGCTGAAGGCGAAGGGGTAGGACGGACGGCGTCGGCCGGCCTCCGCGTCGCAATCGCTGGCGCGCCCGGTCGTAGAGGAGCATGACGATCTGAAGCAGCAGGCGATTCCGCGTCCGCCGGGTCGGTGAGCCGTTAACGTTGGGCCGTGCCGATCGACGCGCCGATAGATCCCCTGACGAACCTATCGGCGGCGCGGTTCGGGCTCTACATCCATTTCCCGTACTGCCTCGCGCGCTGCCCGTATTGCGATTTCGCGGTCACCGTCGCGCGCGAGATTCCGGAGAAGCGTTACGCGGACGCGATTCTTCGCGAGCTGGATCTGAGGATCGCTGAATGGCCTGAGCTGCGGGGACGGCGGCTCGACTCGATCTTCTTCGGCGGCGGCACGCCGTCGCTGTGGCAGGCGGAGCACGTCGAACGCGTGATTGAGGGAGTGCGATCGCGATTCGATCTCAGCCCGACTGCGGAGATCTCCCTGGAAGCAAATCCGGAAGTCGCGGACGCCGGTCGGTACGAAGGTTATCGCCGCGCCGGCGTGAATCGCCTCTCGCTGGGCGTGCAGTCCTTCGATGAACGAACGCTGCGGTCTCTGGGCAGAGCGCACGACGCGGCGCAGGCAGAACGCGCATTCCACATCGCGCGAGCGGCTGGCTTCGACGTCGTCTCGATGGACTTCATCTACGGCGTGCAGGGCCAGTCGGTGGAGCAGGTGAGGGCGGACGCTGAACGCGCGGCATCATTGCGGCCGGATCACGTCTCGGCCTACGCGCTGACCGTGGAGCGCGACGTGCTCGCGGTGGAGACCACGCTCTCGCGGCAGCTTCGAAAAGGTGAGCTCACGCTTCCTGAAGAATCCGAGCTCGTGGAGATGGCGAACGCGGTGGTGCAGGGTTTCGAAGGCGCCGGGCTCCAGCGCTACGAGACGTCGAACTTCGCGCGGGCCGGACTCCACTCGCGGCACAACGCGCTCTATTGGACCGGCGGCGAGTACCTCGCAGCGGGCGTCGGCGCCGTGGGGCTCGTGCATGGCGTTCGGTACACCAATCAGCGCGGCACCGAGCACTACCTGAGCAGCGTCGAAGCCGGCACCAAT
>JBJMQN010000453.1:0-12381 GCA_045802665.1 Myxococcaceae bacterium
CGAGGGCAGCGTCACCACCGGCAACAGCGCATCCGGAATCAGCTCCGTCTCCGGATTCATCGGATCCACATCGATGCTCCAGTCCAGATCCGTCGTCGCGTTCCACTGCGACGCCTTCGCCGCCTCGTACAGCCTGCTCATCTCCGGCTGATTCCGCGCATACGTCCAATCGAAGTGCGCCCGGTGCGAGAGCGGCATCGACGTATTCGGCGCGTTCTTCGCCTGCTGCTGCACGAGCCCGCGCCAGGCCGGGCCCAGCATCGACCTCAACACCGCCAGGTTTCCGCTCGCCGTGGCGTCCTTCAAGAGCGGCGCCGTCAGCACAAGGTTCTCGAGCTGTTTTGGAAGGGCCATGCGCCCAAGCCTGCCGCTCGGCGAACACACTGCGCAACGTGGCCAGAAGTCCCTTGAAGGCAAACCGGACAAGGGCAAAGGTCCGAGTCCACAAGCCATCCAGCAAGGAGCCTGCGTCCCATGCCCACTCCCGAAGAGCTTCAGGCAGAGATCGAACGCCTCAAGAAAGAGAACGAAGGCCTCAAGACCCGCGGCAGCAAAGGCGTCTCGCTCAAGGTCTCCGAAAAAGGCGGCGTCTCCGTCTACGGCCTCGGCCGCTTCCCGGTCACGCTCTACAAGGAGCAGTGGGTGAAGCTGCTCGACATGTCGGAAGACATCCGCGGCTTCATCAAGGAGAACGAGTCCAAGCTGAAGGCGAAGGAGTAGCGAAGGCCTCAGCCGTGCGACAGCCGGGACTCGACGCTCCCGAGCGGCAGCTCGAGGACGAACGTCGAGCCTCGCCCCGGCTCCGACACGATCCCGAGCGCCCCGCCCATCTGCTCGGCGATGCGCCTCGAGATGTAGAGCCCCAATCCCAGCCCAGCGATGTTCCGCGCCGAAGACAGCCGTGAGAACGGCTGAAACAACACGGCCGCCTCCTCCTGCGCAATGCCCGGCCCTTGATCGATCACCGACAGCCGAAGCTTGTCCGCCAAAGCCTCCACCGAGATCCGCACCGGCCTGCCCGCCCCGTATTTGATCGCGTTGTTCAAGAGGTTCACGAGGATCTGCTCGAGCCGCGAAGGATCCAGCACCGCGCGAAGCCCGGCTTCACACTCGAGCGCGAGCTTCACGCCCGCGTGCTCCGCCTCCGCGGCTGCCTGCGCGACGATGTCCTCGCACACCGCGCGAAGGTCCGTCTCCTCGGGCTCCAGCTCCAGCGAACCCCGCGTCACCCGCGACACGTCCAGGAGCTGATCCACCAGCCGCCCGAGCCGCTTCGCCTGCGTCGACGCGCGCTCCACGTTCGCTGAGCCAATCGTCCGCTGCAGCAGCTGCAACTGCAGGCTGAGCGCGGTGAGCGGCGTGCGTAGCTCATGCGAAGCGATCGACATGAACTCCTCGCGGATCGCCACCGCCCGCGTCGCCTCTTCGTACAGCCGGGCATTCTCGATCGCCGCCGCTGCCCGCCGCGCCAGCTCCTCGGCGATCTGCAGATCCAGCTTTCCGAAGCGCCGCTCGCCCGAGGTGATGGCGAAGTTCATCACCCCCACGAGTCGCCCATACGCCTTCAGCGGCACCGCGAGGTGCGACCGGATCCCCAGCCTCCGGATGAGCTCTCCATGCTCCGCGCCCCCCGAATGCGCCGCGACCACGGAGGGGTCCACCTCTTCCAGAAGCTCCGGCGCTCCCGTCGCCAGCACCCGTCCCGCAGGCGCAGGCGATCCCGCGGACGGAGGGAAGCGTTCATGCAGCCGCGCGAGCAACTCCGCGTGCTCCGGATTTCTGTGCGCGGAGGCCACCCGCCTGAGCGCGCCCCCCTCGTCCACCACGTCCACCAGGCAGAAGTCGCCGAGGAAGGGCAGCGCCAGATTCGCCACCCGCTGCAGCGTCTCGTCGAGGTTGAGCGACGTGGCCAGCTTCGCGCCCGCCTCCGCGAGGAAGTCCACGCGCTGCCGCATCAGCCGTTCGCGCTCGCTCGCCGCGGTGAGCTCCTGCACGTTGCGCCGCGAAGCCTCCAGCGCGTCCCGAAGCCGCGACGCGAACTGCGCCAGCACCGCGAACAGGAGGAACGCGCCAGCGATCACCGAGCTCACCAGCACCGACTCGCGAATCCACAAAGGGATCCCCAGCTCGTAACTCTTCACCCACTCGCCAATCACCACCACCAGCGCTTCGCTCAGAAAGCTCGCCACGCCGAGCCACCGGAGCTGCCGCTTCCCGAGGTACGGCAACGCCAGCGCGAGCCCGAGCGGCGGAACGAGCAGCAGCGTCGGGCGGGCGAACCGCACCGCCGTCATGCTCACCACCGCGACGAGCAAGAGCCCATACGCGACGACGGACGCGGACGCCTCCACGCGCCGCGCCCGGACGAGCCGCTGCGCGACGACCACCGCGCACGCGAAGCCCGCCAGCACCGCGCCGCCCACGAGCAGCCCGCCGTAGCCGGAGACGAGCCCGCCTACCGCGTCCACTCCCGCGAACACGAGCGAGAGTACGAGCAGCCACCTGAGCAGCGCCCGGAGCCGGTGCGCATCCTGCGCGAGCTCGTCCAGCGGGATCACGCGCGCACCTTAACCACCGCTCGCGCAATAGGACCGCTGCCGAGACTCCCCGTTTGCTACCAGACGACGCAGGGGTTCTGGCTCACCATCTTCTGCCCCGGCTTGCACTGGAACGCGTCCGCGAACGCCTTCGAGTTCGACAGCGGCCCATTCACCCGCCAGAGCGCCGGCGAGTGCGGATCCACCTTCACCCGCATCCGCGCGTTCTCGGGCCGGAGCTTCGTGCACCACGACTGCGCGAAGCCCATGAAGAACGCCTGGTCCGGCGAGTAGCGCGACGGCTTCTGCGCGGCGGCGTTCTTCTTGATCCACTCGGCCATCGCGAGGTGAGCGATCTTGAGACCGCCGTTGTCCGCCGTGTTCTCGCCCAGCGTCAGCGCGCCGTTGAGCTTGAGGTCGTCGATCGCCACGTAGTTGTCGTACTGGTTCTTCACGCAGCCGGTCCGCTGCTTGAACTCGTCATTGGCGGTCTTGCTCCACCAGTCCTTGAGGTTCCCATCGCCGTCGTACTGGCTGCCCTCGTCGTCGAAGCCGTGCGTGATCTCGTGGCCCACCACCATCCCCATCGCGCCGAAGTTCACCGGATCGGTGGCCTCGCGGTTGAAGAACGGCGGCTGGAGGATCCCGGCCGGGAAGACGATCTCGTTGCGCGCAGGCTCGTAGTACGCGTTCACCGTCGGCGGCGTCATTTCCCACTCGGTGCGATCCACGGGCTTGCCGATCTTCTTGAGATCCCGCTGCGTCTCATACGCGGATGACCGGAGCAGATTCTGCAGGAACGACGCGCGATCGATCTTCAGCCCGTCGTACGTCTTGTACTTGTCCGGGTAGCCGATCTTGTTGGCGATCTTCTGCAGCTTCTCAGCCGCCTTCGCCTTCGTCTCCGCGTCCATCCACGAGAGCGTTCCCAGGTTCCGGGCGAAGGCGTTCTCGAGCTCGTGCACCATCGCCAGCGTCTTCTCCTTGCCGTCCGCCCCGAACGTCTTCTCCACGTACGGAATCGCCAGCGCCTCGCCCAGCGCGTCGTCGGTGTACGCGACGCACTTCTTCCAGCGCGGGAGATCCTCCTTCGCGCCGGAGAGGGCCTTGGAGACGAAGGCGAAGCGCTCGTCCTGGAACTTCTTCGGGAGCGCGGGGATGGACGCCTCCACGAACCGCCACGTCAGGTAGTCCTTCCAGACGTTCGGCTTGGTGTCCTTCGCGAGCTTGTCCACCGCCTGGAAGAACGGCACGTGCGTCACGTTCATCGCCTGCACGTCCGCCGCGCCCTGCTCCTTGAAGAACACGTCCCACGGGAACCCGGGCGCCTCCTTCTTCAGGCCGTCGCGGTTGATGCGGTGGTAGATCTTGTTCGGATCGCGGCGCGAGACCTTGTCCAGCGAGGCCTTCGCGAGCTCCGTCTCCAGCTCCATCACGTTCTTCGCGGCCGCCTGCGCGCTCTCGGGATACAGGCCGGTCAGCTCGAACATCTTCTGCACGTGCGCGGCGTACAGCTCACGCACCTCCTTCAGCTTCGGCTCGTCGGAGAGGTAGTAGTCGCGGTCCGGCAGGCCCAGTCCGCCCTGGTCCAGCTCGCCGATGACCTGCGTCGCGTCCTTCGCGTCCTGCGTGCTGTGGAAGTTGAACAGCGGGTGGATGTCCATCGCGTGCATCTTCCCGAGCACGGTGGCGAGCGACTTCTGATCCTTCACCTCCAGCTTCTTGAGCTCCGCCTTCAGATCCTTGTCCGCGGTCTCGAGCTTCTGCTCGTCCATGCAGGAGGCCCAGAAGTCGCCGAGCTGCTTCGCGTACGGCGTCTTCGTCTCCTCGCCCTTGCCGAGCTTCTCGAGCAGGTCCTTCAAGATGAGCTCGTTGCGCTCGTCCACCGAATAGAACCCGCGCGACCAGCCCGAACGGTCCGGCGGGATCTCGGTGCTCTTCATCCAGCCGCCGCACGCGTAGCTGTAGAAGTCCTCGCACGGGTCCACCGAAGGATCCGTCGCCGCTTCATCGAGGCCCGGCGTCATCGGCCCGGTGAACTCGAGCTTCTTCGCAGCAGGCGGAGTCGCGGGCTTCGGCGTCTCCTTCGGAGTCGGGGTGTTCTCGGCCTTCGTCTCCGGAGCGGACTTGCACGCCAGAAGGGCGAGCGCTGCAGCGAACAGAATGCGTTTCATGGGCGTTCCTCGAAGCTCTACGAAATGAACGAGCGCGGCCCCGTTCTCAGCTCGAACGGAGTCGCGCCCAGAAGCTGCGGAGGATCTAGATCAACTCGGGCGGCAGAAGTTGTCTTTCTCCGCGTTGCGTGAGCAATCGGTGAAATCGTTCCGGGTCTGGCACGCGTCAGCTTCCGCCTTGCTGCCGCACGAGTAGTACGAGCCGTTGTTGCAGCACTGGTACGCCCCACGGCAGCCCGCGATCGCGCAGCCCAGCGTCACCAGCGCAAGCGCGAGGACGACCCGTCTCACTCGGCCTTCCCGAGCATGCCGTTCTTGAGCGACTCGTCCACCGGCGAGCTGCCCAGCCACACCGAGAACATCGCGTCCGCGAAGTCCTTGCCCTCGACGACGGTGCTGTCCTTGCCCTTCACCTCGAGCTTGGTGCCCTTGGCCGGGTAGTACGTGATGACGACGTCGTCTCCCTCTTTCAGCTCGTCGGGGAGATCCTTGAGCAGGTTGTCGAGCCGGTCCTTCAGCTTCGGCATCTGGTCCTTGTTGTTCTTCTCGAAGCCGGACTGGATCGCCTCGGCCATCGTCTTCCGGTCGAGGTTTCGCAGCATGTGCATGACCACGCGCCGGGTCTGATCCGTCTTCAAGACCGTGGAGGCGTCCGACGCCTTGTTCTCGAGATAGAGCCCGGCGACGTAGACCTTGAAGATGAACTTCTTGCGCAGCCCCATGCCGTTGAGGACGACGTCCTTGTCCCCGGCCTTGGTGCTGTCCGGCATCTTCACGCCGTTGAGCTCCCCGGCGAACGCGAGCACCGGCACCAGAAGCGCCAGCAGGGCAAAACGAGAAACCTTCATGTGGTGACTCCCCAAGTGTGAACGTTCCGACCGCGGCGACGGCGGCCGAATTCAAACGTGGGGCGATGTAGCACAAAACTGCGCGGTTACCCGTTCGCCTTCGCAAACGAATCCATGAACGAGGTGAGCGTCTTCACGTCCTCGGGCGAGACCGCGTTGTACAGGGACACGCGGATGCCGCCGACGGACCTGTGGCCCTTGATGCCCACCATGCGGGCTTTCTTCGCCTCGCTGACGAACTTCTCCTCGAGCGCCTCCGACGGCAGCCGGAACACCACGTTCATGAAGCTCCGCGAGTCCTTCTCCACCGGGCAGCGGTAGAACGCGGCGTTGCGATCGATCGCGCCGTAGAGCAGCTCGCCCTTCTCCAGGTTCCGCTTTTCGATCGCGGGCAGTCCTCCGAGCTCCTTCATCCAGAGCAGCACGTTGCGGATGAGGTAGATCGAGAACGTGGGCGGCGTGTTGTAGAGCGAGTTGTTCTCCGCGTGCGTCGAGTAGCGGAAGATCTTCGGGATGTCCTTGCGCCCCTTCTCGACGAGGTCCTTGCGCAGGATCACCACCGCCACGCCGGACGGGCCCACGTTCTTCTGCGCGCCCGCGTAGATCAGCGCGAACTTCGAGACGTCGAACTTCTTCCACATGAAGTCCGAGGACATGTCCGCGAAGAGCGGGACGCTGCCCACGTCCGGGAATTGGTGCCACTGCACGCCGTCGATCGTCTCGTTGGTGGTGAGGTGCACGTACGCCGACTTCGGATCGATCTTGAGCTCGGACTGCTTCGGCACGCGCACCCAGTTCTTCTTCTCATTCTGGGTGTTGGCCGCAATCCTTGGAGCTCCAACGGTCTTCGCTTCCGAGAACGCCTTCTCGCCCCACACGCCGGAGACGATGTAGTCGGCGCTGCCATCCTTCGGCATGAAGTTCATCGGCACCTGCGCGAACTGCATCGACGCGCCGCCCTGAAGGAACAGGATCTGGTGCGTGTCCGGAATGCCGAGCATCGAGGTCATCAGCCCGATCGCCTCGTCGTGAACGGCCTCGTACTCCTTGCCCCGGTGGCTGTGCTCCATGATCGACATGCCGCTGCCCTGAAAATCGAGCAGCTCTTCCCTCGCGCGCTCGAGCGCAGGAAGCGGCAGACCAGCGGGACCGGCGTTGAAGTTGATGACGCGCATGGGTGACCTCCGAATCAGAACGAATGGACGAACAGGCCTGAGCGAAGCTTCGGCTCGAACCAGGTGCTCTTGGGCGGCATGATCTGCCCAGCGTCCGCCACGTTCATCAGCTGTTCCATCGACGTCGGGAACATCGCGAACGCCACCTTGTACTCGCCCGAGTTGACGGCCTTCTCCAGCGCGTCCGTCCCCTTGATGCCGCCGATGAAGCTGATCCGCTTGTCGGTCCGGGGATCCGCGATGCCCAACGGCGTGAGGACGTTCCGCTGCAGGATCGCGACGTCCAGAATGCCGGTGGGGCTGTTGCCGATCGCGGTCTCGCGAGCGATGAGCTTGTGCCACTTCCCGCCTATGTACATCCCGAACTCGTGCGGCCGGGAGGGCGCCTTCTCGATCGCGGTGTCGATCTCGAACGCAGGCACGATGCGCTGGATGAACTGGTCCTCGGTGAGGCCGTTCAGATCCTTGATGACCCGGTTGTAGGCCAGGATCTGCATCTGGTTGTGCGGGAAGGCCACCGCGAGAAACCAGTCGTGCTCCCCGCGCATCCGCTTCTTTCGCAGCGACTTCTGAACGCGCGACGCCGCCGCTGAACGGTGATGCCCATCCGCGATGTAGAGGAACGGCACCTCGTCGAACGCCTTCTGCAGCTTGCCGTTGCCCTCGCCGCGCACGAGCCACAGCGTGTGCTGCACGCCGTCCTCGGTGATGAAGTCGTATTCGGGCTCGTACTTGAGGACGTTCTGGATGAGCTCGTCGATGTGCTCGTCCTGCCGGTAGGTGAGGAACACCGGCTCGTCGTTGGCCGAGAGCACTTCGATGTGCTTCGTGCGGTCGTCTTCCTTGTCCGCCCGCGTGAGCTCGTGCTTCTTGATGATGCCGCGGTCGTACGCGTCCACCGACGCGCAGCCGACGACGCCCACCTGCGTGTGGCCGCCCATGCGCTGCTGGTACAGATAGAAGATGCCGTCCGGGTCCTGAGTCAGCAGCCCTCGCGCCTTGAAGTCTTTGAGCGCCGTGAGCCCCTGCTGGTACACGCGGTCATCGTGCTCGTCGATCTCGTCCGGCAAATCGATGTCCGGCCGCGAGACGTGAAGGAAGCTGTCCGGGTTTCCCTGCGCGTAGGCCTTCGCTTCGGCGCGGCTCACCACGTCGTAGGGCGGCGAGGCGACGTGCTTCACCTTCTCGCGGGGTGGGCGGAGGGCTTTGAAGGGGCGAAACAGGGACATCAGTGCTCCGGTCAGCGAATGGCGTTGCCCAGGGGGTGCTGCAGGGCGCGGGCACCTAAGCACATGTCGGCCGATGGACGAACGGCGGATCGGTAGGGAGGACTCCCAGTTGTCGAACCGCGTGCGGATGCCGATCTGCCAGCTCTCATGGCTCGCAACAATCTTGCTCGAAACGTCGCGAAGAAGATCTTTGGGCTGCGCATTCCAGCGAACGCCGTGCACCGGCTGCTTGCCCTGGAGTACCAGCTCCGCCACTTCACCTTCGATGAGCTGCGGCGGATCTTCTACTACCAGCCGATGTTCGAGTCGCAGTGCCACAGCGTCGGCTCCGCCACCCGCCTCGAGTTGATGCCGGACTCCAAGGTCCCGCCGGTCATCAACGTGGAGCTGGAGCTCGGTGAGCGCGTGCGCGTGAATGCCCGGACCACGTTCTCCGGCGCCCGGAACGCGCCCACCAAACCGCGCATCTCGATTGGCGATGACACCTACGTCGGCGGCCGCGTGGTGATGCGCGCAGGGACCGAGATCGTGATCGGCAAGCACGTGCTGATCGCCTCCAACGCGCTCATCTCCGGCGATCCGGGGCATCCGTTCGACGCGGTGGCGAGGAGGACGGAGGCCGCGCCGGCGGAGACGCTGTGCCGGATCGAAATCGGCGATGACGCGTGGCTCGCGTACAACGTGACGGTGCTGGGCAACGTGAAGATCGGCGAGGGCGCGGTGATCGCGGCGGGCGCGGTGGTCACGAAGGATGTGCCTCCGTACACGGTGGTCGCGGGCAACCCGGCGAAGGTGATTCGCACGCTCCCGGGTCACGGCACCGAGATCCTGAACTTCCCCACCGTCTCCGTTCCGAACCACGTGAAGATCGGCAACGCGGATCGCGCGCAGATGCGGCAGGCGCTCAAGGAGTACTACGTGGGCCTGTTCTCGAACGCTTCCGGATCCGCGCCGGATGAGGCGTCGATGGAAGCGGTCGTGGATCGCGCCATCGAAGAGCTCGAGGGCGGGAAGAAGTCTCCGCAGACGACCGAGCAGTCTCTGAAGGCGACGGCGCTCGCGGGGACGTCAGGTTCGTCGGATTCCGTGGGCGGGTAGCAGCGGCGCTTGGACTTGGGGCGGCGTCCTGCCTACGCTCGCTGGCCCATGAAGACCCGCGACGTGAGCGCCCCGAAGCCGCAACCCGCTGTGACCCGTTCTCCGGCGGAGGACAACGCCGCGCGCGCGAAGCTGTCGTCCGCGGCGACCTCGGCTGTAGCGAAGGTGCTCGCCGAGCACACCGATCCGAACACCGTGCATGACCACCCCGTGCTGCGCGGGCTGGGGCATGCGCTCGGGCTTGGGCTGGGTGTCGCGGTGACCGAGGCGCTGCGGCTGGTTCCGGGCTGGAACGACCGGCTCGTGGACAGCAGCGGCAAGGACGTCACGGAGATCCCGGGCGCGAAGAAGCAGGGCGATCACCCGCTCCGCAAGCGGTACGAGGAAGTCGTGGGCCCGAAGATTCAGGCGCTGGTGAACGACATGAAGCCGGGCGCCGTGCACGAGCTGTTGCAGGGGCTCGCCTCGGGTGCGACGGAGGCGCCCGGTGCGACGTACCGGCTCGATGCCCGCCTCGCCGACATGTTCGAAGGGAAGTAGCGGCTACTTCCGCTTCTTCATCGCCGCGCCGGAGACCGCCTTCGTCGGCGCGCCGTCATCCTTCTCGGTCGCCATCGCGTCGGTCAGCTTCTTGATCATGCTCGGCATCATCCGCTGAATCTTCTCGTTGGTGACGCCCATCACGTCCGCCATCAGCTCGGGCATGATCTTGATCGACTTCTGCCCGGTGGGTGACGAGTAGAACTTCGTGAGCTCCTTCAGCTCCTCCGCCGAGTAGTACTTCACGAGCAGGCTCGTCTGCAGATCGAGCTGCTCCTGGTACGGCAGGATCTCCAGCATCATCTCGAAGACGCGCTTGTCGAGGTCCGGCTTGTAGTTGCCGTTCCGCTGAAGCTGCGTGGAGACGGCCGTCGAGACCGACTGGAGCATCTTCTGGTGCTGCTCCTCGGTGACCATGGTCTTCGCGAGGCTCTTGGCCAGCATCGTCCGCTCATCCTGCGGCTGCACCAGCGCGTCCGGCGCGGACTGCGCGAACGACACCATCGAGAACGCCATCGCCGCGACTGCCATCCACTTGTTCATCCGTGTTCCTCCACGAGTCGGTTGCTGTCATCGATCAGCCCCGCCTTTTTCGCGACGGCGATCTTCTTCCACTCCACCCTGAGCGACGCAGCATCCACCATCTCATCTTCGAAAACGATGGCGCCGCTGCCCGCCTCGCGATCCGCCTTCGCGTACGCCTCCATGATGGCGAGAGACCGCTTCAGCTCCTCGCGCGTGGGCGTGTACGCGGCGTGAATGGGTCCCAGGTGCGAGGGGTGAATCGCCCACTTCCCGTCGAAACCAATCGCCACCCCGCCCTCCGCGTCGCGCCGCACCTGGTCCAGGTCT
Source organism: Myxococcaceae bacterium (assembly GCA_045802665.1). Taxonomy (GTDB): domain Bacteria; phylum Myxococcota; class Myxococcia; order Myxococcales; family Myxococcaceae; genus JBJMQN01. The sequence goes on from JBJMQN010000453.1 coordinate 10,454, forward strand.
TTGAACTGGAGCGTCACGTTGTCGATCGCCGCGATGCCTGCCGCCCGCGCCGCCGCGATGAGGTGGGACTTCGGATAGTGGAACGTCTGGAACTGATCGCCCTTGAGCGCCTTCGCGCCCACGTCCCCCGCATAGTCCGCGACGCCGAAGATGAGCGAGGCCATCCGGGGCGAGCACGCGGCGATCTCCTCGGCGCGCAGCACCGCCTTCGCGCTCTCGATGAGGACCTCAAGCTGTATGCGCCCGGGCTCCAGACCGCAATTCTGTTCAATCTGCGTGATCAGCCGGTCCGCGAAGAGCACGTCGTCTTCGGTGTAGACCTTGGGCAGCACGACCACGTCGACGAACTTGCCGGCCGCCTCCAGGACCTCGATCACGTCGCGGTAGAAGTATTTCGTCTGGACCCCATTCGGCCGGAACGCGCGGATCTTCCCCTTGAAGTCCAGCGTAGTGAGCGCCTCCACCAGGCTCTTGCGCGCCGCGACCTTCATCGAGACCGCGGTGGCGTCCTCCAGGTCGAGGATGACCTCGTCCGCGTCGGAGGCCGCCGCCTTGGTCATCATCTTCATGGAGTGCGCCGGGCAGGTGAGCTCGGAGCGGCGCACCGGGAAATCTCGCGCGATGGTCAACTGTTCCCAGCCGGGCTTCATGGCCCAGCAGTCAAGCATTCCCGGGTTTGCAATCGCCCGGTTTTTTGAGAACTGTCCACGCCCGTGAACGAGAACGCCCTCAACTCAAACGTCGGACTGAAGCTCCGCGCGCTCCGCCTCCAGCGGAACGTGAAGCAAGCGGACGCAGCCCGCGACCTGGGCGTCTCGCCCGCCTACCTGAACCTGATCGAGAAGGGGAAACGGGTGATGCCCTTCCCGCTCCTCTGGAAGGCGCTCCGCTACTTCGAGCAGGACCCTGAAGCGTTCATGTCTACGCTCGGCGAAGGCCGGGTGGACGAGACGCTGGCCAAGCTGCTGGACGAGCCGCTGCTCAAGAGCCTGGACATCGATCCCGAGTCGCTCCAGCAGCTCTCCGCGGAGCCCAAGCTGGCGGGCACCGTCGCCGCGCTGTTCAACCTCTACAAGAACACGCGCACGCAGCTCGAGAACGTGCTCGCGCAGCTGAACGCCGAGGAGCGGTCCCGAGCGGCGTCCAACAACGGCGCGTCGACGAGCGCGGGCACCACCGGCGTCCGGTTCGACTACTCGCCGTTCGACGAAGTCACCGACTTCCTCCAGACGCACAAGAACTACTTCCCCGAGCTCGAAGAGCAGGCCGAGTCGCTGCGCCGCGACTTCAAGCTGGACCGGCAGGTCTCGTCGGACAACCTCGTTCGGCTGCTCTCGGATCGGTTCGGCTACACGGTGAAGTTCGAGGACTCGCAGTCCGGGTCCTCCGTCGTGCGCAGGCTGGATCCGGAGAGCAAGACGCTCACGCTCTCGCCGCTGCTCACGGAACAGCCGCTCAAGTTTCAGCTCGGGACCTCCATCGGCCTTTTGGTCATGGACCGCGAGCGCATCGTCGAGCGCATCCTCGGGCTGGACCGCACCCGCCACGCGGAGACGCCCAAGCTCATCAAAGTAAACCTCGCGAACTACTTCGCCGGCGCGCTGATGCTGCCCTACGGCGACTTCTTCAAAGAGGTGGAGCGCACGCGCTACGACGTGGAGCTCCTCTCGAACATCTTCAACACGACCTACGAGACCGTCGCGCACCGCATCTGCAACCTGTCGGATCCGAAGCGGCGCGGCATCCCGTTCCACTTCCTCAAGGCCGACATCGCGGGGAACATCTCCAAGCGCTACAGCGGCACCGGGCTCAAGTTCGCCACCGGTGGCGGGTCGTGCGGCAAGTGGGCCGTGCACCTGGCGTTCCTGAACCCCGCCCAGCTGACCCGGCAGTACTCGATGATGCCGGACGGCACGACGTACTTCTGC
>JBJMQN010000454.1:0-5339 GCA_045802665.1 Myxococcaceae bacterium
GCGGCGGCGGTGCGACTTCCACAATGGAAGTGAGCTCGGGGGGCGGTGCTACTCCCAAACTGGGAGTGAGCTTCGCGGCGGCGGTGCGACTTTCACAATGGAAGTGAGCTCGAAGGCCCTCGCTGCTACTCCCAAACTGGGAGTGAGCTTGGCGGCGGCGGTGCGACTTCCACAATGGAAGTGAGCTCGGTGGGCTCGCTCCTGCTCCCCGCTGGAGGTGAGCTCTCGGTCGCCGAACTACTCCGCGCGATCCTCTTCCTCGCTCGCCTCGTCCTCGTCGTCCTGAAACGAGCTTGGCAGGAGATTGAACGGGAGCACCTTCGCGAGGGCGATTAGGAGAAGAATCCCTCCCGGCGCCGCGAAGATGGCGAGCGCGGGGATTGCCTTCGCGACGTCGATCAGCTGCTCGCGCATCGCGGCGCGTTCCTCGGTCGTGAGCTTCTGGCCTCTCGCGGCCTTCGCGAGGAGCACGGAGAGCTCGCCGGTCTCTCGAATCTCCTGCAGCAGCCGGTAGAAGTTCTTCTCCAGCGTGCTCTGCATGTTCGCGACGAGCTCTTCGCCCATGGTCCCTGCCGCGGCGGACACGGTGAACACGTCCAGAACGGACCGGTTCTTCGCGTAGAACTCGGCCATCTCGACCTCCACGCGCGCGAGCTCGTCGCGGCTGAAGCCGAGGTGCACCGCCAGCTCTTGAAGGAACTTCAGCTCCGCGCCGGACCTCCGGCCGTCCACGAGCGATGCGAGCAGCGCCTGTTCGAGGATGAAGCGCCGCAGGTCCCGGCTGCGCACGCCCTCGACGATCGCGGCGAGCGGCGGCACCTTGTCGAACGTCTTCTTCACATGCGTGCGGAGCGGCTCTTCGACGGAGTCGGGGAGGTGAAGGTCTTCGATCTGCCGGAGGATCGCTCGGCGCGAGGAGAAGTTCGGCTTGCGTTCGATGCAGGAGAGGGCGGTGAGCACCTCGACCAGCAGCGCCTTCTGCCGAGCGGAGAAGTCGAGCCGCCGCGACGCCGCTTCTCCAGAGAGCGCACCGCGCGAGAACAGGTGAATGGCGAGCCGCCCGAACACCTGCGCGTCCACGTACACCGCGCCGTTGTGCAGCGCGAGCCCGTACGCCGGATCCCCCGCGAGCGACATCGCCCGTTCTTCCAACCGCGACTCGACACGCGACGCCGCGCGCTTGAAGGCGGAGGGCTTGGGTTTGTTCTGAAGCGATTGCAGCGAGTCGAGATCGCCGGTGAGCGCGGCGAAGAGGATGAGGAGCTGATCTGCTCGAGAGGCGTTCGGCGAATCGGTCAGCACGGACACGTCGAGGGCAATCCGCGCGAACGTCCGCATCACCGCGAGGAAGAGCAGCTCCTCGGGGGCGCGCGCGGAGTCAGCAGACTGTTGGCCGCGGGTGGTCGGCGTTCCGTAGAGCAGGCCGCTCTCGCGAACCACTCGGCGGACGTAGGCGCGCGCCCGGGCGCGGGGGGACATCGCCGTCGTCGGGTTCAAGGCTTTCGCCGCCGCGACGTCGTGCGCACTCACCGCCTCGGCGATGAGCGTCCCCAGCCAGCCTGCCTTTCCGAGTTCCATCCCCTAGCCGTTCGAGACCGCGCGGGCATGTAACAGAGCGATTGCGCTCGTGCCACTCAGCGCGGCCCGCCGGCGAGCGAGCAGTCAGCCGCGAACCCACGTTCGGACCAACCACGCCCGTGGTGCCGCCACCGATCGGGGTCGCGATCTCGGTGTCCACCGCGGTGAGGTCGGTCGCAAGAGTCGCTCCTGCGCAATGATACCGAGACGGACCGTGGTCAGCTCCGGTCGAGCATCACGGCGCGCGCCGCATCCGCTGCCGCCCCTTCGGTCTCGCTTCAACGATCTTGAAGCCGCTCTTCTCGAACAGCGGAATCGTCCCCGTGTACGCGAACGCAGCGGGGATCTTCTCGCCCTTCCTCGGCGGCTTCACCGGATAGCCCTCGACGACCTTCGCCCGTTCGCGCTTCAAGATTTCGAGCGACCTCTTCAGTAGCGCCGACGCGACCCCCTTTCCCCGCGCGTCTTTGTGCACGAAGAAGCACGGCAGCGACCACACCTGATCCGCGTCGTCGCACTGAAGGCTCGGGGCCCGGTCCAGCTTCTTGAACTCTCGTCTGCGGCCCAGCGCGAGCCAGCCCACCGGCGCTCCGTCGTCGAACGCGATCAGCCCGCGCGCCGCTCCGGAGGCGACGAGCTTCTTCATCCGCCGTTTCGCTTCCGAGCCCTTCACGTCGTCGAAGCGCTCGCCATCTTCCAGCCGCCAGAACATGCACCAGCAGCCGGCGCACGCGCCGTTCTTGCCGAACAGCTTCTCGAACGCGCCCCACAGCTCAGGCCGCAGCTCTTCGATCTTCAGCATCAGGACTCCGGGTCTATCTGCGCGAACGTGGCGTAGTGGTCCGACGAATAGAAGAGCTCGCCGCCCTGTCCCGCGACGATTCTGCGCGCGCCGCGATCCGTCTCGCCAGGCGTGGGCACCGTGTACTCGCGGTAGTAGCCCACACCCTTCGCGGGCAGAGCGTTCTCACGGTTCTGAAACTCGATCCCATCGCGCGGAGACGCGAACGGCCCGCCGCGGACGATCAGCGCGACCATCTTTTGCGCTTCAGGCGGAAGCCGTGACAGCCCCACCAGCCGCATGCCCGGCACCCGCGCCGCGGCCTTCGCGACCGGCTCACCGCGCGGCGCAAGCTTCGGACTCGCGCCCAGCGCCGCCAGCACTCGCGCCCGGTACATCGCCTCGTTGCGGTCTCCGCCTGACTTCTGCTGCGTGAGGAGCTGCTCGATCTTCTGCTGCCGGTTCACGGGATCCGGATGGGTGCTGAAGAACTCCGGCGTGTGGGGCCCGGCTGCTTTCAGCACCTGCATCAGCTCGAGCATTCCATGGGTGTCGTAGCCGGCCTCCCCCATCAGCCGAACACCGAGCGCATCCGCTTCCAGCTCATCCCCGCGGCTGTACTTGAGGTTGATGAGCTGGGCGACGGCCGCCGCGACGATCGCGTGACGACGGGTGTCGTACGGATCATTCGGATCATCGGCGCCGACGACGTACGCGGCCGCGAGCCCTTGCGTGAGCTGCGACTTGGCGAGGTGCTCGGCGCCGTGGCGAGCGACGACGTGGCCGATCTCGTGGCCCAACACGCCAGCCAGCTCCGCCTCGTTGCCCATCCGGGTGAGCAGCCCCGTCGTGATGAACACCTGCCCGCCGGGGAGCGCGAACGCGTTGATCGTGTTCGCATCAGCGAGCACGTGGAACTTGAACTGATACGGCGTCCGCCCCGCAGCCGAACGCTGCACGATTCGCGCGCCGACGTCGGACACGTAGCCCGAGACTCCGCCCGCCTTCTCGCCGCCGTACTCACCGAGGATCTCCGGCACCGACGAAAGCCCCAGCGCGATCTCCTGCTGCGGCGTCAGATCGACGTACTGATCCTCACCGGTGACCTCGTTGTGCGTGCGCGTGGACAGATACGAGACGACGGTCAGCCCGGCGATCACGAGGCCGATGATCAGCCGAACGCCGCGCCCCGTGCTCCGGTTCCCGTAGTACGCGCTCATCAGAGGCCGTTCAGGTTCCGCTGTCGGGCGCAGCGGCGACACCGGCATCGACCTGCACGCCAGCCTGCGCGGTCTGCTCCACGTGCGCCTTCAACTTCTCGAGCGCGGTCTTGAAGTGGTCCGACAGCCCACGCTGAACGACGGATCGGAAGTATCCGCCCATCACCGCGGGGAGCAGTCCCTCATCGTGCCAGGTGACTTCAGTCCGGCCGCTCTCCTCGCGCCAGCTCAGCATCCCGTGCGCGTTGACCTCATCCGACTCGAGCTGCTCGTCGAACGCGATCGAACCCGGCTCGACCTTCGAGACGGTCAGCTTGCCGCGGCCCATGCGCGGGCCGTTCCAGCTCGTGGACGCGCCGGGGACGCCCTGCTGATCCGAGAACGTCCGCTTCACCTCCGGATCATCGGAGTCGTTCCAGAACACCCAGTGCTGCCAGTTGTGGAAGTTCTTCACCTCGTCGGCGACGCGCTCGGGCGGGGCGTCGATCACGATGCTCTCGTTCACGCTCCACGTTCGCGGCAGGAGCAGTCCAATGCCCACCGTCAGCACGGCGATGCCGATGATCGCGATCGCGAAGAACTTGAGGACCCTCACGCGCTGCCTTTCCGGACGCTCAACGCTCGCGCGAGCTCGAGCACCTCCGTCGGCACCGCCAGCACCACCGTGTTGGACTGCGACGCTCCGAGGCCATCCAGCGATTGCAGCGTGCGGAGCTGCATGGCGCCGGGGCTCTCCGACATCGTCTTCGCCGCAGCGGCGAGATTCACCGCCGCCTCGCGATCTCCTTCCGCTTTCGTGATCGTCGCGCGCTTCTCACGTTCAGCGGAGGCCTGCCGCGACATCATCCGCTTGAGGTCCTCGGGCATGTTGATGTCGAGCAGCCGGATCGCGTCCACGTGAATGCCCCAGGCCTGGCTGCGGCTCTCCACGGACAGGGCGATCTGCGCCTGAATCACGTCTCGTTCGGAGAGCAGCTGATCGAGGCTCATGCTTCCCACCACGTCTCGAAGCGATGCCTGCGCGTACTGGCTGATCGACCAGCGGTAGTCCTGCACGGTGATGACCGCCTTCTCCGGATCCTTCACCATGAAGAACAGCGAGCCGTCGATCTGAACCGGCACGTTGTCGCGCGTGATGACCTGCTGATGCGGGATGTCCATCGTGAGCAGGCGCGTGTCGACGAAGCGCACCGAGTCGAACACCGGGAAGATCAGCATCAGGCCGGGGCCTTTGAGCGAGTGGAACTTTCCCAGCCGGAGCACGACGCCGCGCTCCCACTGCGCCGCGATGCGGACGATGCGGCTCGCCCAGAGCGCGACGAAGAACGAGAAGACGGTGGAGGCCACGAAGCCCATCCCCATCCCGGCCACTCCGCCCATGCCGCCGCCAATCAGAAGCCCGATCAGCGACCCCGTCGCCCACACCGCGAGGAAGATGACCAGCCGCAGCGGCCCGCCGAGCGAGACGTGCTCTACGCCCTGCCGTTGCGATCGCTGCTGAGCGCGCGCCGCGAGCGCATCCCGCGCAATCGCTGCCACGTCGCCCGAGTTGATGGTGGTGTTGGTTGGCATCTCGCGCCCCTTGTCAGATGGCGCGGACCATATAGCGTCGCCCGCCCTCCCTCGATCACAAGGAGCAGACCATGGCGAACAAGGTGAAACCGATCCCCGACGGCTACCACACGCTCACGCCGTACCTCTCAGTGCGCGACGCGCCGAAGGCGATCGACTGGTACAAAAAAAGCGTTCAACGCGATCGA
>JBJMQN010000455.1:0-3853 GCA_045802665.1 Myxococcaceae bacterium
AGAAGGGCCTGCCCTGGGACGAAGAGGCGTTCGAGCTCTGGGCGAAGGAGGGCGTCTCCCGGGAACGCATCTTCAAGCTCGGCTACAAGGACAACTTCTGGGCCATGGGCGACACGGGGCCGTGCGGACCGTGCTCGGAGATCCACTTTCACCAGGGCGACGACATCCCCTGCGCGGAAGAGAAGGCCGGCAAGGCGTGCCAGGGCGTGGCGTGTGACTGCGACCGCTGGCTGGAGATCTGGAACCTGGTCTTCATGCAGTTCGAGCGGAAGGAGAAGGACAGCCCGCTCATCCCGCTGCCCAAGCCGTCCATCGACACCGGCGCGGGGCTGGAGCGCCTCGCGTCCGTCGTGCAGGGCAAGCGCAGCAACTACGACACGGATCTGTTTCAGCAGATCATCGCGAAGGTGCAGGAGCTCTCCGGCAAGCCGTACCGTCCGGAGGAAGAGCTCTCCGCGTCGATGCGGGTGATCGCGGATCACTCCCGCGCCGCCGCGTTCCTCATCTCCGACGGCGTGCAGCCCTCCAACGAAGGCCGCGGGTACGTGCTCCGCCGGATCATGCGAAGGGCCATCCGCCACGGCAGCAAGCTCGGCCTCTCCGAGCTGTTCTTCGATCAGGTGGTGGACCGGGTCATCGACGTCATGAGCGACGCGTATCCGGAGCTGCGTGAGAACCGGACGTTCGTGCTCAAGGTCGTCCGGCACGAGGAAGAGTCGTTCCGGCGCACGCTGGATCGCGGGCTCAAGATGATCGACGAGGAGATCGCTCGGCTGAAGCAGTCCGGCGGAAAAGTCCTCGCGGGCGACGCGGTGTTCTTCCTCCACGACACGCACGGCTTTCCGTGGGACCTGACGCAGATCATCGCGAAGGAGCGGGGCTACGACATCGATCAGGCGGGCTACGAGAAGAAGATGGCCCAGCAGAAGACGCAGGGCGACTTCGGGGGCACCGGCCAGAAGGCGGTCTCGGACGTCTACCACGCGCTGCAGGGCAAGCTCGGCGACTCGAAGTTCTTAGGCTACGACGGCGAGGGCCACGACGGCGAAGGCACCCTCAAGGGCATCCTGAAGAACGGGGTGGATGCCCCGGAGGCGAAGGCGGGCGACGAAGTGGAGTTCGTGCTCGACCAGACGCCCTTCTACGGCGAGTCCGGCGGACAGGTGGGCGACACCGGGACCATCACGGGCCACGGAGGAAAATCGATCGCTGAGGTCTCGGACGCGCAGAAGCCGGTGTCTGGCCTCATCGTCCACAAGGCGAAGGTGACGTCGGGCAGCTTCAAGGTGGGCGACACCGTCCACACCGGGGTGAACTCGGTGCGGCGGAAGTCCATTCGAGCGAACCATTCCGCCACCCACCTCCTGCACAAGGCGCTGAAGGTCGTCCTCGGCGAGCACGTGAAGCAGGCAGGCTCCGTCGTCGCGCCCGAGTACCTGCGCTTCGACTACACGCACTTCGCGGCGCCCTCCTCCGAGCAGCTCGAGCAGGTGGAGGATCTCGTCAACGGGTGGATCCGCGACAACGCGGAGGCGCAGACGCGCGTCATGAAGCTCGAGGACGCGAAGAAGTCCGGCGCGGTGGCGATGTTCGGTGAGAAGTACGGCGAGACCGTGCGCGTCGTCACAGTGCACCCCGAGTCCACGGAGCTCTGCGGCGGCACGCACGTGCGGCGCTCCGGCGACATTGGCCTGTTCAAGATCACCTCCGAGTCCTCCATCGCTTCCGGCGTCCGGCGCATTCAGGCGGTGACCGGCCTGGGCGCGCTGCAGTGGGTGCGCGAGATGGAGCACGAGATCCGCAAAGCGGCGGCGGCGATGAAGGCCTCTCCGAAGGAGCTCACCGTCCGCATCGAGAGCTGGGGGAAGCGGATCAAGGACCTCGAACGCAAAGTCGAGGAGGTCTCCGTCAAGGCGCTCTCCGGCAACAAGGTCTCGGCGAACGACGAGGCGATCCGGGTGATCAAAGGCGTGAAGGTCATCACCCAGAACGTGGGCGACGCTGATCCGAAGATCTTCCGGGGCCTCGCGGACAAGCTGCGCGATCAGCTCCAGTCCGGCATCGTGGGCCTCGGCGGCCAGAAGGATGGAAAGGCCGTCATCCTCGTCGCGGTGACGAAGGATCTGGTGGAGAAGGGCTTCAAGGCGGGCGACCTCGTCCGCGAGATGGCGAAGGAAGTGGGCGGCTCCGGCGGCGGCAAGCCGGACATGGCGCAGGCGGGCGGATCGGATCCGTCGAAGGTCCCGGCGGCGCTCGACAAGCTCTACTCGCTGGTTGGAGGCTGAAGGGCTCTGAATCCCGTGCGCGCTCCCTGCTCGATGTCCCTCTGCCTCGCCGCGCTCCTGCTCCTCGCAGGCTGTCCGGACAAGACCTCCGGCGCCGACAAGGCCGAGCAGGACCACACGCTGGCCAAGCTGAAAGAGGCTCAGGAGCAGCAGCCCAAAAATGGAATGGGCGGGCCGAAGGCTCAGGACGAAGAGCGCGAGAAGCTCGCGAACCTCGCCGCCGCCGGCAAGACGGATGAGGGCGGTCCGCGTCCGCTGCCCACCGAGAACCCGACGGTGCACCTGGGCACGGTGGCGTTGAAGCTCGCGGGGATTCAGACCAGTCCCATCGTGAGCTCCGGCAAGCTGTCGCTCTCCACCGACCAGACGTTCCTCTTGCTCAAAATCGCCGCGCAGAACGTGGGCGACAAGGACGCGCAGCTCGACTTGTCGGGCGCCACCGTGACGTCGAAGACCGGCGATCTGCCGCTCGCGAGGGATGCGCAGCACGTCGCGGGCACGAAGGATCTGCTGCTCAAGTTCGCGCCGGCGAAGGCGGAAGACCGCAAAGACCTCATCCTCATCTTCGAGCTGCCGCCTTCCGACGTAGGCTCGGGGCTGTCCTTGAACCTGACTTCGCCCACGGGTGAGAAGGTGAAGCTGCCGCTCGAATGAGTGACGAGGCGCCCAGACTCGTGCCGCTCCGGGTGCGGCTGCCGTACGCGTCCGAGGACGAGTTCGTCGAGAAGTACGGCTCGAACGTCGCCAAAGGCGGCGTCTTCATCGCCACGCGCGCGATCAAGCCCGAAGGCACCCCGCTCAGCTTCGAGTTCGTGCTCCAGGACGGCACACCGCTGCTTCGCGGAGAGGGCGCCGTGGTCAAGGCGCAGGTGGACGAGGGCGGCAGCCGCTCCGGGATGACCGTTCGCTTCACCCGGCTGGACGCGCGCAGCAAGGCGTTGGTGGACCGGATCCTCGCGCATCGGAGCGGCGTCTCGGAATCCCCGCCGCCGCCCGCGCCGGACGCGAGCGCCGAGTGGTCAGCGGCCCCCGCGCCACCGCCCTCCCGAGCGAGCCCGCCCAGCGCCTCCCGCACGCCGGCTGTCGGAAAAGCCCCTGAGCCGCCCGCAGCGTCGCGCACTCCAGCGATCAGCAAACCGACTGAGCCGCCCGCGCGCACTCCGTCCGTCAGCAAGCCCGCGGACCCGCGCAACGGAAACCAGGGGACGACGCCGCCCTCGCCGATGCCGCCGCAGGCCACGCCGTCTCGCGGGACACCGCCCATCGATCGCAACAGCCGGATCACCGGCGAGTTCGCGCCGTACCAGAAGCCGGCGCCGAGCGCGGATCAGGAAGTGGTGCTCGGCATCGATCTCGGCACCACCAACTCGCGCGCGGCGATCTTCGCGGACGGCACGCCGAAGCTGGTCCCCATCGGCAGCAGCCGCGTGCATGGCATTCCTTCGGTGGTCTCCAAGGACAACAAGCAGCGGTTCGTCGTGGGCACGCGCGCCAAGTCGCAGATCCTCGTCGATCCGAAGAACACCGTCTTCGGCGCGAAGCGGCTGATGGGAAGGCGCGCGCGCGGA
>JBJMQN010000456.1:0-23677 GCA_045802665.1 Myxococcaceae bacterium
GGAGCTGGCGCTGCTCGATGCGGCGGACGCGGTCCATCTCGGAAAGATCGCCAAAGCGGCGCTCCCCTTCGCGGTCGACGGGAAGATGACGAAGGCGCTGCTCGAAGTCGGCATGCAGGTCGGTGGTCGCGACGGCAAGCGGCTCGTGGCGGCGGCGATGCGAGGGATGAAAGCGGGCGGGCTGTCGCACTCGGCAGCGGAGGTCGCTGCCACGGCGGCGAAGATCGGCGCGAAGACGGGCGGCAAGGGCTTTCTCGCGACGCTTGGAAAAGGGCTCGGCAAGGCGCTCCCGGTCATCGGCAACGCGACGAACATTCTCTCGGTGGCGGGCTCGCTCAAGTCGCTCATCCACGCGCTGCGCGATCCGAACGCATCGCTCGCGGACAAGCTCGCTGAATGCCTGCACCTCGCGACCACCGTGACCGGCTGCTTCATCCCGGCGGTGGGGATCGCGGGCGACGTCGCGATGACCGCGAAGGACGTCGTCGAAGGCTGAGCGTCGTTGAAGCTCCACAGGCAGCTCGCCCGGTCGCTGAGCGCGCCCGACGCTGAACCCTCGACGCTCCACGAGCGGTTCTGCTACTCCCGCCGCTGATGAAGATCGTTTCTGTCGGCGGCGGACCCTCGGCCCTCTACTTCAGCCTTCTGATGAAGAAGGCGTTCCCCGAGACCGACGTCACCGTCATCGAGCGCAACCGCCCCGAGGACACCTTCGGCTGGGGCGTCGTGTTCTCGCGCGAGACCCTCGGCAACCTGGGCGAAGCGGATCGCGAGAGCTACGAGCGCATCCAGCAGAAGTTCGCGTACTGGGACGACATCGAGACGTACTACCGGAACACGGTGACCGTCTCGACGGGCCACGGGTTCTGCGGGCTCGCTCGGCGGGAGTTGCTGATGATCCTGCAGGAGCGCTGCCGCGAGCTCGGCGTGAAGCTCGACTTCCAGCACGAGGTGAAGAGCCTCGCGGAGCTTCCGAACGCGGATCTCGTGATCGCGGCGGACGGCGTTCACAGCTTCGTCCGCGAGCAGCTTGCCTCTGAGCTCAAGCCCACCGTCGATTCGCGCAAGGCGAAGTTCTGCTGGCTCGGGACGACGAAGCCGCTGCGCGCGTTCACGTTCGTGTTCAAAGAGACCGAGCACGGCGTGTTTCAGGTCCACGCGTACCCGTTCGAGAAGAACCTCTCCACGTGGATCGTCGAATGCCACGAGTCGGTGTGGAAGAAGGCCGGGCTCGACAAGGCGAACGAAGCGGACACGGTCGCGTTCTGCGAGAAGCTGTTCGCGGAGGAGCTGCAGGGTCACAAGCTCCTCACCAACAAGAGCATCTGGCGGACCTTCCCCACGGTTCAGTGTGAGAAGTGGTTCAGCGGCAACGTCGTGCTGATGGGCGACGCGGTGCACACGGCGCACTTCTCCATCGGCTCGGGGACGAAGCTCGCGATGGAGGATTCGATCGCGCTGGTGGACGCGTTCAAGAAACACGGGACGAAGGATCTGCCCACCGTGCTGACCGCGTATCAGGAAGCGCGCAAGCCCGAGGTCATCCGGCTGCAGCGCGCCGCGCAGACGTCGCTGGAGTGGTTCGAGAACAGCGGCCGTTACGTGGGCCAGCCCCCCGCGCAGTTCACGTTCAACTTGATGACCCGCAGCAAGCGGATCACCTACGACAACCTGCTCGAGCGCGATCCGCACCTCGTGGAAGAAGTGAACCGCTGGTTCGCCTCCGAGAACCTGACGCGGCCGAACAAAGACGGCACACCACCGCCTCCGATGTTCTCGCCGTTCAAGCTGCGCGGAGTGGAGCTGCCGAATCGAATCGTCGTCTCGCCGATGTGCCAGTACTCGGCGAAGGACGGGCTCATCGACGATTGGCACCTCGTGCACCTCGGCAGCCGAGCGATGGGCGGCGCTGGCCTCGTCATCTCCGAGATGACCGACGTGTCGCCCGAGGGCCGCATCACGCCCGGCTGCGCGGGCATGTGGACGCCTGAGCACGAGGCGGCGTGGAAGCGCGTCGTGGACTTCGTGCACCAGAAGTCGCACGCGAAAATTGGAATCCAGCTCGCGCACGCCGGGAGAAAGGCGAGCTGCGCGGTGCCGTGGGAGGGCGACAAGCCGCTCAAAGAAGGCGCGTGGCAGACGCTGGCGCCATCAGCGATTCCGTTCGGACCCGGCTGGCACACGCCGAAGGAGATGGACCGGGGCGACATGGACCGTCTCCGCGACGCGTTCGTGCGAGCGACGCAGATGGCGGACCGCGCCGGCTTCGACTTCATCGAGGTCCACGCCGCCCACGGGTACCTGTTCAGCGAGTTCCTCTCGCCGCTGTCGAACCGGCGCCGCGACGAGTACGGCGGGAGCATCGAGAACCGGATGCGCTTTCCGCTCGAGGTCTTCGACGCGATGCGAGCCGTCTGGCCGAGCCACAAACCCATGGGCGTGCGCATCTCGGCGACCGACTGGCTGGAGCCGGAAGGGATGACGACCGACGACGCGATAGCCGCCGCAAGAATGTTCAAGGCTCACGGCTGCGACGTGATGGACGTGTCCACCGCGGGCAACGTTCCCGAGAGCAAGCCGACCTACGGACGCATGTACCAGGTGCCCTACGCGGAGGCCGTGCGCTACGGCGCGAAGATGCCGGTGATGGCGGTGGGCGGGATCATGGGCGCGGATCACGCAAACACGATCATCGCCGCGGGCCGGGCGGATCTCTGCGCGATGGCGCGCGCCCACCTGTCGGATCCGTATCTGACGAATCGCGCGGCACAGCACTACGGCCACGACACGATGCCGTGGCCGGATCCGTACCGGGCGGTGAAGCCTCGGCGTGGGTAGTCCTCGCGGGTTCTCCTCACCCGCCACCCTGCACTCGGCGTCTGCTAACTTCTCGCGCCGAGCTTGTTCCCGAACCCCTCTCAGGTCCTGAAGGCGCGCGAAGGGTCGCTCGATTCGACGCCGCTGCCGCTGCTCATCCGGTCCATCTGGGCCGAGGAGCGTGACTGCGCGCTCGAGCTGAAGATGCGGCAGCTCGAAAAGAAGATCACCTTCGAAGACGGCCATCCGGTGAGCTGCGGGTCGAACCTCCTGCACGAGACGCTGGGCAAGTACCTCGTTGAGAAAGGCAAGGTTCCCGAGGCGGAGTACCAGAAGCTGCTCGCCGAGAGCGCGGCGCAGGGCATCCAGATGGGGAACCTGCTCGTCGGCAAGGGCATCCTCACGCCGTTCGATCTCTACAAGCAGCTGCAGGCGAACCTCGCGATCAAGATCCTCGACGCGTTCCGCTGGACCGGCGCGCACTACCGGATCGTCTCCGATCCGCAGCAGGTGCAGACCTCCGTCCGGATGAACCCGGCTCAGCTCATCTGGACCGGCGTGGGTCAGATGCCGTTCGAGACGGTGATGGCGCAGATGGACTTCGACGGCAGCAAGCAGTTCGCCGTCACCAACGAAGGCCACAAAGAGCTGCCTGGGTTGAAGGCCTCCTCGAAGGATCAGCGCCTGCTTCAAGTGCTGAAGAGCCGCCCGACGTTCCCGGAGATCTGCGAGCAGACGGGGCTCGACACGGACGTGGTGTACCGCAGGCTCTACTCGCTCTGCGTGATGGGCTACGTGGACTTCGCGGAGAACGTCACCGACGCGCCCGCGCCCGCTCCCGTCGCAGCTCCGGCGCCCGTCGTCCCAACCGGGATGCGCTACGCGGATGACGACGAGGCGCTCAAGAACGAGCTGATGACCACGTTCCTGGCTCACCGCTCGCAGGATCCGTTCACGCTCCTGGCTGTCGACGAGCACCCGCAACCTCAGGCGCTCCGCAAGTCGTTCCTGCAGCTCGCCGAGAAGTTCTCGCCGCTGCGCTTCCAGTCGAACGAGCTGAAAGAAAAAGCGGAGGCAATCCTCGCCGCCGCCGCTCGAGCGTACGGCTCACTCAGCGAGCCGGAGACTCAGGAGCTCTGGCGAAAACGCCGCGCGGCCTCGCGCGAAAAAGCGAAGGGCACCGGCCGTCCCACCGCCGCGGAGCAGTTCCGCATCCGCACCGATCTCCTCGACGCGAGCTCGCAATTCTCCGACGGCAAGCAGCGGCTCCATGACGGCAGCTTCCGCGCCGCGTTCGAGCTCTTCGAGTACACCTGCGACATCGATCCGCGCCCGCTCCACCGCGCGTACCGTGCGTGGGCCCGCCACCTGATGGACAACCCGCGGAACGCCAAGCTCGCGCTCACCGAGCTGCACGACGCGGTGAAGCAGGATCCTTCCTGCGAGGAGGCCTACTTCTTCGCCGGCGAAGTGCAGCGCCACACCTCTCAATGGGAGGGCGCCGAGGAGTGCTATCGCCGCGCCTTCAAGCTGAACCCGAACAACCGCAAGTACGTCGAGCTCATCCAGGAGTGCATCAAGATGAAGGGGCGAAAGTAGATGCGACACTTCCACAAACTCGTTGGCGTCTCGGTCTGCGCGCTGGTCGCGCTCTCGGGCTGCAAGTCGTTCCGGCGTTCGGTGCGCGGCGGCGTGAACGCGGAGGAGCTCAAGACGATTCAGCTCCTGCCCAGCCGGTTCTGCGGCAACAGCGGCGCTGACCTCCAGCTCCTCGCGACGGACAGCGACGGCGATCCGATCAAGTCCGCCGAAGAGAACGCGGACTTCTTCGACAACGCGGTGGAGTTCCGTTCGGAGTACGGCCGCGTGCAGGCGATGCAGTTTCAAATCGCAGAGCCGTTCAGCCACATCGATCAGGCGGTGAAGATCTCCGCCAACATCAAGGGCCGGCCGGACACGCTCACCGAGATCACCCTGCAGCCGGACTACACGTGCGACGTGCACATCGATCTCGCGGGGCGCTCAGGACGAAACGGCGAGTCGGGCCGGAACGGTCAGGACGGAACGCAGGCCACGCAGCCCGGCGGTGTGGGCCAGATGGGCGGCAGCGGCGGCGACGGTCAGAACGCTCCGCCGGTGGACATCGACCTCTACACGATCAGCACGCCGCAGCATCCGACGCTCGCGGTGGTCTACGCGCGCTGGTCCGGGACCTCTGATGGCCAGTACGCGATCTACGATCCGACCAAAGTCGTCGCGAACGTCGTCGCGCGCGGCGGCGACGGTGGCAACGGCGGCTCGGGCGGGCACGGTGGACGCGGCGGTCACGGCGAGCAGTGCAGGGGCGCGGGCCTCGGCGGCGCCGGCGCGCAGGGAGGTCAGGGCGGAGCAGGCGGCGCGGGGCCGCGCGTCGTCGTGCGCTACGACAAGACGCAGGGCGAGCTCCTCACCCGTTCGCTCAAAGTCAGCAACCCCGGCGGCCACGGCGGCAGCGCGGGCTATGGCGGCAACGGCGGAACGGGCGGAGACGGCGCGTACTGCGCGGATCAGATGACCGACCACGGCGCGAACGGCCAGAACGGTCAGCCCGGCTACGAGGGCGCGCCCGGACAGGCGGGACCGCCTCCGAACTGGCGCGGCCTCAACCCCTCTGAGCTCACGCACGTGGGCCCGGCAACCGCTCCGAACCCTCCGAACGCTCAGGGCGGAAACCTCTAGCCAATCGACGTTGTTCGATCTTCGAAGGCCGGATTCTCGGCCTCCGGATGCTCGCTGACTTGGGGCTTGTGCTGCGCTATCAGCGCGGCTGCTCGGCCGCTGTCCTCGTGCATCACATTTCGTTGAAACGGTAGAGCCTTAGACTTAGTCTAAATCGAAACCCTCAACCTCATTTCAGGAGAGAAGACATGCTGACCGTTGGCGACAAGTTCCCCTCGTACAAGCTGACCGGCGCCGTGAGCCTCGAGAAGGGCAAGGAGTTCAAGGACTTTTCGAACGAGTCCTTCAAGGGCAAGTGGCAGGTTTATTTCTTCTGGCCGAAGGACTTCACCTTCGTGTGCCCGACCGAGATCGCGGAGTTCGGAAAGAAGAACAAGGACTTCAGCGAGCGTGACGCGCAGGTCATCGGCACCTCGACGGACAACGAGTTCGTTCACGTCGCGTGGCGGCAGAACCACCCTGATCTGAAGAACCTCCCCTTCCCCATGCTCTCGGACATCAAGCACGAGCTGGGCAACGCGCTCGGCATCCTGGACCGCAACGCGGGCGTCTACCTGCGAGCGACCTACATCGTGGATCCGGACGGCGTCATCCAGTTCGCGTCCGTGCACAACCTGAACACCGGCCGCAACGTGGACGAGGTGCTCCGCACGCTCGACGCGATCCAGACGGACGAGCTGTGCCCGTGCAACTGGAAGAAGGGTGAGAAGACCCTCAATGCCGCCTGATGTGACTCTCGAGCAGCTCCGCGAAGAGCTGCCCGACGTCGCCCGCGACACCAAGATCAACCTGACCAACGTGCTCGGTCAGTCGAGCCTCAGCGACGCTCAGAAGTACGGCGTCGCCGTGGCCTCGGCGCTCTCGGCGCGGAACGACAGGCTGGCGAAGGCGGTGTTGCAGGAGGTCGCCGGCAAGGTGGACGCGAGCGTCATCGAGGACGCGAAGGCAGCGGCCTCGCTGATGGGGATGAACAACGTCTACTACCGGTTCCGTCACATGATCGGAAAGCCGACGTATCAGGAGAAGCCCGCGCGGCTCCGGATGCAGCGGCTGATTCAGGTGGCGTCGAACAAGGTGGACTTCGAGCTGTTCTGCCTCGCGTCCTCCGCCATCAACGGCTGCGAGATGTGCCTCGGCGCGCACGAAAAAGTCGTGCTCGAGGGCGGCCTGACCGAAGACCAGGTGCACGACGCGGTGCGGATCGCCTCGGTGATCCACGCGGCGGCGGTGAGCCTGGAGATCGGCGAGTGGACCCGCGCCTGACGCCGTGAGCGTCAAAAACGAGCGGGGATCCGGGGCGACTCGGGTCCCCGTTTTCTTTTGTTCGATGCCCTTGCCTGTGCGCGCCGCCGTGGCAGTAATGCGCGTCCCCGATCGGCTCCGATCGGCCCCCCGGAGGCATCCTTTGCGCCGTTTCATTCTCACTGCCTGTCTCTCTGTGCTCGCGGGCTGCACCGGCGCGAAGGCCGTCCCCCCGCCCGAGAAGGTCACCACCGTGCCCAAGCCCATCCCGCCCCCGAACGGCGCCGCGCTGCTGACTGGCACCGCGGAAGCGTTCACCAAGTCGTGCACCGACGATCTCGCGCAGGCGCGTGCCCTCGTCACCGAGCTGAAGACGCAGAACGGAAAAGCAGACGCGGCGGGAGTGCTGGAGAAGTACGACCGGATCACCGCGCTCAGCCAGAACGTGGGGGCGAGATCGTCGGTCGCTCGCAACGCTCACCCGGACGCGGGGATGCGCGAGGCGGCGGAGAAGTGCGAGCAGGAGACGGAGAAGTTCAACACCGAGCTGTCGCTGGATCGCGGCGTCTACGACGTGGTCGCGCAGGTGGATCTCTCCGCTCAGAACGACGCGACGAAGACGTGGGTAACCCGGTCGCTCCGCGACATGCGGCGGCTCGGCGTGGACAAGGACGAGGCGACACGCACGAAGGTGAAGGCGCTCTCCGAGGAGCTGACCGTCATCGGCCAGGAGTTCGGCCGCAATATCGTCCAGGACGTCAAGACGGTGGAGCTGGACCCGAAGCAGCTCAACGGGCTTCCGGAGGACTTCATCAAGGCGCACGCGCCGCGCAAGAACGGCAAGGTCTCCGTCAACACCGACTATCCGGACTACGTGCCGTTCCTCACCTACGCGAAGGACAGCAAGGCCCGCGAGCAGCTCTGGCGCGCGTACCGGCAGCGCGCGTATCCGAAGAACGTGGAGGTGCTGAACAACCTCATCAGTAAGCGCAACGAGCTCGCCACGCTGCTCGGCTACCCGAACTGGGCCGCGTACATTACCGAGACCAAGATGATTGGCAGCGCGCAGAAGGCCGCCGAGTTCATCGACTCGGTGAATGCCGCCGCGAAGCCCGCCGCCGAGCGCGAGATGGCCGCGCTGCTCGAGCTCAAGAAGAAGGACGATCCGAAGGCGAAGGAGCTTCTGCCGTGGGATCAGGACTTCTACGAGGACAAGTACAAGGCGCAGCAGTTCGGCTTCGACAGCCAGGCCGCGCGTCCGTACTTCGAGTACACCAGGGTCCTCGCGGGCGTGCTGGATGTGACGTCCGGCATGTTCGGCATCAAGTACACGCCGGTGGACGTGAAGACCTGGCACCCGGACGTGCGCGTGTTCGACGTCTCGGATGAGACGGGGCTGCGCGGGCGCATCTACCTCGACATGCATCCGCGCGCGGACAAGTACAAGCACGCGGCGCAGTTCGATCTCGTCACCGGCCAGACCGGCATCGCGTACGCGGAAGGCGTGCTGATGTGCAACTTCCCGAAGCCGCCGCAGGCCGGTGACGGCAAGGACGGCCAGCCCGCGCTGATGCAGCCGCGCGAAGTGGAGACGTTCTTCCACGAGTTCGGGCACCTGCTCCACCACGTGCTCGGCGGACACCAGCGGTGGGCGGCGCAGTCAGGCGTGAAGACCGAGTGGGACTTCGTCGAGGCGCCCTCGATGATGCTGCAGGAGTGGGCGCAGAACGGCGATGCGCTCGCGAAGTTCGCGAAGCACTACCAGACGGGCGAGGCGATCCCCGCGGAGCTGGTGAAGAAGATGGTCGCCGCGAAGGAGTTCGGCAAAGGCCTCTACACGCGCCGCCAGATGTTCCTCTCCGCGGTGAGCCTCAACTACTACAACCGCGCGCCGGGCTTCGACACGATGAAGCTCGCCTCGGAGCTGCAGACGAAGTTCCTGCCGTTCCGCCGCGAGATGGAGGACGGGACGTACTTCCCGCTCTCGTTCGGACACCTCGAGGGGTACTCGGCGATCTACTACACGTACATCTGGAGCTCGGTGATCGCGCGCGATCTGCTCACCGTGTTCGAGAAGGAGGGCTACCTCAATCCGGTGCCCGCCACGCGCTACCGCAAGGCGATCCTCGAGCAGGGCGGATCGAAGGACGCGGAGCTGCTCGTGAAGGACTTCCTCGGCCGCGAGCATTCTTTCGACGCGTATGCGAAGTGGCTGAATACTGCGCCGGCGAAGCAGTAGCGCGCGTTGAGCGGATCTATGAATCGGAGGTCTTCGATGGTGCGGGTCATTGCCGTCTCGGTCGCAGTCGCTTCGCTCCTGCTCTTGTCGTGCAAGTCCGGCGAGGACAAGGCGAAGGAGCGGCAGGAGAAGCTGGAGACGCAGAAGGCCGAGTACAAGGCGGCTCAGGCCAAAGGCGATGCTCCGAAGACGGACACCGCGCCGAAGGATCCGTACTGGGACGATCCGTCGCTCATCGAGATCTCGGATGAGGGCAAGTGCCCCGAAGGCATCTGGGCGCTGTTCCCCGGCTCGGCGCCTGGCGCGGACGCGGCCGAGAAGAAGGCGAACGAGAGCAAGCGCGCGGAGCTCGCGAAGTCGCTGCGTGAGAAGAGCTTCACGCTGAAGCTCCGCACCGGCCGCGGCGTCGAGCTTCAGGACTACAACGCGGCGAAGGGCTTCTACCCCGTCGAAGTGAAGACGTCCGTGGACTGCAAGGACTCGGCCGGGACGGTGACGATCGCGGTGGGCGACGCGAAGGCGCAGACGCCGCCGAACTCCGCCGCGAAAGAGGGCGCCGGGCAGACCATGCGCATCTGGTGGTCGCCGCCCGCGGAGTTCACGGTGCCGATGAAGTCGATGTCCGACGCGAAGGCGTGGAAGGACAAGAACCTGCTCGGGCTCGAGGCGCGCTACGTGTTCAAGCTCGGCAAGGCGGAGATCGATCGCAAGGCGGTCAAGGTCGAGAAGCACGTGGAGAAGACGTCCGTGGGCGACATCAAGATCGGCGGCGGCAGCGAGGACTGGGGCGCGGGCCGGATGGTGCGCGGCGACGTGGAGAAGATGCGCCTCACCGTGGACCACGGGCAGACGGTGCTCGCGCAGGGAAAATAAGTCCCGCCGGATTCCATTCCTTCGCCGGCAGGGACAACTGCCAGAAATAGCGCGATGAGCGCCGCGTGACACTGTGCGCGCGGATTCCCAGACTCCCGGTGGAATCCGCGCGGCTTTGTGTCGCGTTCTGCATACGCGCATGACCATTCGTGGCCGTTCGCCCGGGGTCGCACGTACCCTGCGCGCGCGTGCGTATTCTGGAGCCAACCGATCGTTTTCATCGCCCGGAGCTGCCCAACGGCGATCGCGGGCGGTTGCTGTACGCGGTCACCGCTGCGCTGAACGACGCGGTGAGCGAAGAGCAGATCACGACGATCGTGCTGGATGTCGCCATCGACGCGATGGGCGCCACGGCAGGCGGCGTGGCCGTCGTCGATCGCGATCGCAGCGTGGTGCGGCTGGTGCGGACGCGCGGCTATCCGGAAGAGCACGTGACGCCGTTCGTAGAGCTACCGCTGGACTCGCCCATCCCGCTCTGCCGGACGATCACCACCGGCTCGCCCTGCTGGCTCGAATCCGCCGAGACCGCCGCGAAAGAGCTGCCCGGCGAGGATTCGAAAGGGCTCTCCGTCACCGGAACGAGGGTCGTTCTGCCGCTGACCGCCGGTGGAAAGGCGCTCGGGGCGGTCGCGCTGTCGTTCGCGGATTGGCGCGAGTTCGCTCCAGAGGATCGCGCGTTCCTCCTGTCCATCGCGCGGCAGTGCGGCGCGGCGTTGGATCGGGCGCGGCTCTACGAAGACGCGAAGGCGCTGGCGAGATCGCGCGAGGAGCTGCTCGCGATCGTCGCGCACGATCTTCGAACGCCGCTGGGCGCGATCGGCGCGGCGACGAGGCTGTTGCAGACCACGGCCGCGGAGGGAGCCGCGAAGGAGCGCTACCTCGGCAACATCGATCGCGCAGCGAAGCGGATGGCGACGCTGATCACGGATCTGCTGGAGCTGGCGCGGATCCAGTCAGGGTCGGTGACCCTCTCGAAGAAGTCCGTGCGTGCGGACGAGCTCATGCAAACGGCGCGAGAGCAGTCCGCCGCGCAGGCCTCGCAGAAGGGCATCACGCTGTCCGTCGAGAGCGAGCTCGGCGACGTCTCCGTCCTCTGCGACCAGGAGCGCGTGCTGCAGATCTTCAGCAACCTCATCTCGAACGCGCTCAAGTTCACGCCGGGCGACGGCGTCGTCTCGATCGAAGCGTCCGCGTCGGAGCGCGACGTCACCTTCGTCATCAGCGACACCGGCCCCGGCATCGCGCGAGACCACCTGCCGCGCCTGTTCACGCGCTACTGGCAGGCGGACCCGGGCAATCGGCACGGCGTCGGCCTCGGGCTCTCCATCGTGAAGGCCATCGTGGACGCGCACGGTGGCAGCGTCCGCGTGCAGAGCGAGCCAGGTGAAGGCACGCGCTTCTTCTTCACCCTGCCCCGCGGCTGAGCCCCGCGTTTACGCAGTGGTGCCCTGCGGCGTGCCTTCGGCGATCAGGATGAAGATCAGGTAGCGGCCCCAGGGGTGCTCCTTGTCGCCCTTCATGTGGGTGACGTCGATGTGCACCTGCGGGACGCCCTGAAGGATCTCCTTTGGCCAGTCGATCTTCTCGAGATCGGACGTCACGTAGCGCCACCCCCGCACGCCTTTGTTGGCGCGCGCGACGGTGCTCGACATTGCGGACTCCAGCGCGTCGGCCGCGTTCAGATCTCCTCGGGCCACGCTCGCGAGCGCGGAGGCCGTCGGCTCTTCAGCGGCCGTGAGCGGCAACACCGGCGGCAGTCCTCGCTCGTTGCGCGCCTTCTCCAGCTCCATCCGGACCTTCGTTGCCTCCGCGGTGATCTCGGTCGGCTCGAACACGCGGTAGGTGGCGAAGACCGCGCCGACGCCCTTGTGATCCTTGTCTTCGATCGCGCCCACGGCGACGCGGCGAGCGGCGGGATCGAGCAGGACCGCTCGGCGAGAGGGCTCCGCGACGGCGTCAGCGATGAGACTCGCGACGCTCTTGTCTCCGCGCGCCCAGCCGGCCGCGAACAGCCCGTGCGAGATGACCGCCTTCACGTCGTAGCCGGCCATCAGGCCGAGCGCGATCAGATCCGCGTACGCCTCGTTCAGGTTCCCGGTGACGGCGCCGAAGTAGTACGGCGCGATGCCGGTGGCGGTCTTGCTCTCGTCCTGATCGATCTCCATCGGCGGAAGGCCCGCCTTCGCACGGACCGCGTTCACCGCCGCGGCGAGCTGCTGCTGCACGTCCGCGCCTTCCGCCGTCCCGGCCAGCGCGGCGATCGTCGGACGGTGCCACTGCTTCGGCTCCGAGCCGTCAGGAGACAGCCAGACATCCGCGACGGTGTTTCCGAGGATGCGACCCACGGGGAAGGAAGCGATGTCCACGCGGGTGAGCGCGTCCTTCGGATCCAGCGCGCAGCGGACGCGGAACTGAGGGAGCTGCACGCCCTCGTCCTGCGAGCATTCGACGTAGCCGAGCTCGCCCTTGTTCGCGGTGGCGTAGATGCGATCGGTCGGATCGAGGATCTGCCCGCTCAGGACCACGGTGCCGTCCCCGGCGACCTTCGGAGTCTCGGTGAGGTACGCCTTGCGCACCGCCGAGATGAACGCGATGCCCACCTTGTCGCCGTCGCGCACGTACGCCGCCGCCACGGTGCGGACGCCGTTGAAGTAGTCGTCCTCCAGCATCTTCTCGAAGTCGCCGTGCCACTCGCCCCAGATGTCGGCGTCGCTGCGCTCGCCTACGTCGCCGAAGAGGATGCGGGTGTAGATCTGCTGGTCCACCATCCCGCAGCGGCCGGAGAGAAAATCGCCGAGCTGCCGCGACGGAATGGCGCGGTAGACCTGCGCGAACTTCGCGTACTCGCGCGCGTAGCACTCAGCCTCTGGCGTGACGGCGACGAGGCCCGCGTGCTGGCTGGCGCGCTTGATGACCTCCTGCTCCCACGGGGACTGCTCCAGCGCCGCGCGCTCCTCGGGCGAGAGCTTCCCGAGCGACGTCCAGCTCTCCGGCTCCACCGACTTCTCGTCGAACAGCGCGGGCGGCGGCGGACTCTTCTTCAAATCCTCGAGCGCCGAACGCTCCGGAAACTCGCCGTGAGAGGCTTTCTCGGCTTCGGTTTTGATGGTGGGGGCAGAGACACAGGCGAGCCCGAGAGCGGCCACGCCAAGAAGGACAGAATTCGCGCGCAAGATGAGAACCCCGAAATGAAGGGCGCGGAGATAGCAAGGCGAGCGGCAGCGTTTCAATGTGGGTTCTTGCCTGAGCAGCCGAGCAGCCTTTTCTTCGCCCGCGCAAAGACGGGTGGTAAACGCGCAGCTACATGTCCGCCGCGTTCGTCCAGGAATGGCTGAACCTCGTAGTCCGCTGGGTCCACGTCATCGCCGGCATCATGTGGATCGGCGACTCGTTTCTCTTCATGTGGCTGGACAGCCACCTGTCGAAGCCCTCCCGGCCTCGCGACGGCGACGTGTCGGGCGAGCTGTGGATGACCCACAGCGGCGGCTTCTATGAAGTCATCAAGCGCAAGTCGCTCGGCAAAGACGAGATGCCGGGGACGCTCTACTGGTTCAAGTGGGAGAGCTACACGACGTGGATCACGGGCTTTCTGCTCCTGATCATCGTCTACAACCTGAATCAGGCCGCGCTGCTCATCGATCCGTCAGTGCGGATCCTGGAGCCGTGGCAGGCGACGCTGATTTCGCTCGGCCTGCCGTTCGTGGCGTTCGCGTTCTACGAAGGCCTCTGGCAGACGCCGCTCAAGAACAGCCAGAAGGCGTTCGCGGGCGTGGGCCTGCTGCTGATCGCCGGGCTCGCCTACGGGCTCACGCACATCTTCTCCGCGCGCGGAGCGTTTCTGCAGGTCGGCGCCACCGTCGGCACGATCATGACGTTCAACGTCTTCTTCCGGATCATCCCGGCGCAGCGGCACATGCTGGAGATGACGAAGGCGGGGACGCCGGTCGACACGAGCTACGGCGCGCGAGCGAAGGGCCGGTCGATCCAGAACCACTACCTCACCCTGCCCGTGCTGTTCACGATGCTGTCGAACCACTTCCCCAGCGTGTACGGCGTGAAGGAGCCGTGGATCGTCCTCACGCTGATGTTCGTGGTGGGCGCGGGCCTCAAGTACTTCATGAACAAGCGCACCGAGACTCATCCGGTGGCGCTGATCGGAACCGTCGCGGCGCTGGCCTCCGTCGTCTTCCTCACGCGGCCCGCGGGCATCGACTTCGGCGGCGGAGATCTCGCTGGCAAGCCGACGGACTCGTTCGCGACCGTGCAGGCGATCGTGGACGCGCGCTGTATCAACTGCCACGCACCGAAGCCGTCGTCGCCGATGTTCCCTGCCCCGCCGCTCGGCATCACGTTCGACTCGCCGGAGAACATCGCGCGCCACGCGGACCGGATGTACGTGCGAGCGGTGGCGACGAAGACGATGCCGCTCGGCAACATGACGGGGATGACGGACGAGGAGCGCGAGTTCCTGGGCGCGTGGTTCCAGCAGGGCGCGGACATCAAGGCGGAAGGTCCGTCGCAGCTGGGCGCCATCGCGAAGGCACCCGAGCAGAACACGCTCCCCAATGCTCTGGCGGGCGTGGGCGACGCAGGAGCGGGCTCGACTGACGCGGGCGAAGATCCTGCTCGCGCGTACTTCGGGATGGTCTGCATCTCCTGCCACGGCGCTGCAGGTCAGGGGGACGGCCTCGCGGCCGCTGCGCTGAATCCGAAGCCGCGCAACTTCACCGATCCCGAGTGGCAGAAGAGCGTCACCGACGAGCACCTCAAGAAGATCATCCTCGAGGGCGGCGCGGCGGTCGGGAAGAGCCCGATGATGCCTCCGAATCCCGGGCTCGCGGATCAGCCGGCGACCGTGGATGGCCTCGTGAAGCTCATCCGCGCGTTCGGGAAGAAGTCATGATCGTCATCCGCGGCGAGCGCGTGCTCACGCCGACGGGCATTCGTCCCGCGTCCGTCCACATCGAGAACGGGAAGATCAAAGCGGTGCTGCCGTTCGGTTCGGTGCCGCCGGATGCGGAGGAGCTCACCAACGCGGGTGGACTGCTCATTTCTCCGGGCGTGGTGGACAGCCACGTGCACATCAACGAGCCGGGCCGCACCGAGTGGGAAGGCTTCGACACGGCGACCGGCTCCGCTGCGGCGGGCGGCATCACCACCGTCGTCGACATGCCGCTCAACTCCATCCCCGCGACCGTGAATCGCCCGGCGGCGGAGAAGAAGCTCGAGGCGCTGGACAGCAAGCCGCACGTGGACGTCGCGTTCTGGGGCGGCGTGATTCCGGGGAACGCGGGCGAGCTGCAGGGGCTCGCGGAGTTCGGCGTGCCCGGCTGCAAGTGCTTCACCTGCCCTTCCGGCGTGGACGAGTTCCCGCACGTGACGCGGGGCGATCTCGATCAGGCGCTGCCGAGGCTTCGCGATCTCGGGCTCACGCTGCTCGTGCACGCGGAGGCGCCGGGCCCGCTGGAGCAGGCGGAGAAGGCGATCGCGGGAGAGGATCCGCGCAAGTACGAGACGTATCTGCGGTCCCGTCCGCGGCAGGCGGAGGACGAAGCGATCGCGATGGTGATCGACCTCTGCCGGAAGCACAAAGCGAAGGCGCACATCGTTCACCTCTCCTCCGGCTCGGCGCTACCGCTGCTGAAGAAGGCGCAGGCGGAAGGCGTGCAGATCTCCGCGGAGACCTGCCTGCACTACCTCGCGTTCACCGCCGAGGAGATCGAGCACGGCGCGACGCAGTTCAAGTGCGCGCCGCCGATTCGCGAGAGCAAGAACCGCGAGCAGCTCTGGGACGGGCTCTACGACGGGACGATCGGGATGGTCGTGTCGGATCATTCGCCGTGCACGCCGCAGCACAAGAAGCTGGATCAAGGCGACTACATGGGCGCGTGGGGCGGCATCTCCTCGCTGCAGCTCGGCCTGTCGGTGCTGTGGACGCTGGCGCGCGAACGAGCCCAGTCGCTGGAGCAGCTCTTCAGGTGGAACGCGGAGATGCCGGCGAAGCTCGCGGGGCTCTCGGATCGCAAGGGGAAGATCGCCGCGGGCTACGACGCGGACCTCGTCATCTGGGACGACGAGGCGCACTTTCAGATCTCCCCGGAGATCATCCAGCACCGTCACAAGCTCACGCCGTACGCAGGCCGAACGCTCTACGGCCGCGTGAAGAAGACGTTCGTGGGCGGGCGCGTGGCGTACGACGAGCAGCACGGCCTCTCGAAGCCGTCCGGTCACTTCATCGCAGTCAGGAGGTAGTTCATGGCCTCGCGGCAGCCCGCTCCGGCGCCGTTCAAGGACCTGGTGGATCTGTCGTCGGATCTGCTCGGCACGTTCGTGCTGTACGCGACCGACGATTACTTCGCCGGCAAAGAGAATCTGGTGAAGCCGTCCGCCCCGCTGTGGCTCGAGGACGAGTACACGGACAAGGGCAAGTGGATGGACGGCTGGGAGTCGCAGCGCAAGCGCGAGGAGGGGCACGACTTCGCGATCCTGCGGCTCGGCGCGCCGGGCTTCGTCAAGGGAGCGCTGGTCGACACCACGCACTTCAAGGGCAACGCGCCCCAGGAGGTAGCGCTGGAGGGAATCGAGGCGCCGCACACCTGGACGCCCGCGCAGCTGCTCGAGTCCAACGGTTGGTTCGAGGTGATTCCGCGCTCGGCGGTGAAGCCCAATTTTCCGAATGAGTTCGCGCTGAAGAACGAGAAGACGCGCCGGGTGACGCACGTTCGGCTGCGCATCTATCCGGACGGTGGCGTGGCGCGGCTGCGCATCTACGGCGAGGTCGCGGCGGATGAGCGGACGTTCTGGAGATCCGGCAGCGTGGATCTCGGCGCGGTGGAGAACGGCGGGACGATCGCGGCGGTGAGCGACGAGTTCTTCGGCCCGCCGTCGAACATGCTGCTGCCCGGGCGCGGCGTGAACATGGGCGATGGTTGGGAGACGAAGCGTCGCCGGACGCCGGGGAGTGATTGGGCGGTCGTTCGACTCGCGCGGCGCGGAGTGGTCGAGCGGGTGGAGTTGGATACGCACTTCTTCAAGGGCAACGCGCCGCAGGCGGCGCTGATGGAGGCGCTGGACGGGAAGGACCTTTCGAACGACGAGTTGGAGAAGCGGCTGCGTGCGCCGACCGGTTGGACTTCGCTGGTGGACAAGACGCCGCTCGTGCAGCACCGCCGGCATCAGCTGGAGCCGGCGCGGCCGATGCCCGTCACGCACGTACGCGTGCACATCTTTCCGCACGGAGGCGTGAACCGGCTGCGGATGTTCGGCTACGCGCTCGACACCGAGGCGGAGGCGCAGGCGCGGGATCGGTTGAATGATCTCGACGAGAAAAAGGCCCGGCCGCTGCTGCATTCGTTCAACGGCTCCACGACGTGGATCAACCAGATGCTCTCGCGGCGCCCGTTCACGTCGGTGCGGGAGATCTTCCAGGCCGCGGACGACATCTGGTGGTCGTTGACCAACAAGGACTTCCTCGAAGCGTTCGCCGCGCACCCGCGCATCGGTCAGAAGAAGAAGGCCGCGACGCAGACCGGACGCTCGGCGAAGTGGAGCAAGGGCGAGCAGAAGTCCGTGGGCGAAGCGGACCCGCGCGTCTTGAAGGAGCTCGCGAAGCTGAACGACCAGTACTTCAAGAAGTTCGGCTTCATCTACATCGTGATGGCGAGCGGAAAATCAGCGTCGGAGATGCTGGCCCTGCTGCAGGACCGCGTGAAGCGGAGCAAGGCCGCGGAGATTGAAACGGCCGCGCGCGAGCAGGCGAAGATCACGCGTCTGCGGATCGAGAAGTGGCTGCGCGAGCACGCGGACTAAGGAGATCGCATGGGAATCAGCACGCACATCCTCGACACGACGCGCGGCCGTCCGGCGTCTGGCGTCACGGTGATCCTCGATCGTCAGGACGGCAGCGCCTGGAAAGAGGTCGCTCGCGGCGTCACGAACGAAGACGGGCGCGTGAAGCCGCTGCTGGAGACGATTCCCTCGGCGGGCGTGTACCGGATCTCGTTCGAGGTGAGCTCCTACTTCGACAAGCTCGGCAGCGAGAGCTTCTATCCGCGGGTGCAGATCGAATTCCGCGTGAAGGCCGCGAACGAGCACTACCACGTGCCGATTCTGCTGAACCCCTTCGGCTTCTCCACGTACCGCGGCTCATGAAGACGATCGAAGCGGTGCCGCTGCATCCCGAAGCGTTCGCGCCGTTCGGCGACGTGGTCTCCGCGGGACTTCGAAGCGGTTCGTCAGCGAATCAGGGGACCGCCGTGCGCTTCGACTGGTCCGCTGCGCTGATGAATTCTCGATCGAACGCGAAGGCCAACCTCGCTGTGTTTCGCAGCGCCCCGCAGCCGCTGCCCTTCACCGTGAAGCTGCTCGAACGCCATCCGCATTCCACGCAGGCGTTCCTGCCGATGATCGCGCAGCGGTTCCTGGTGATCGTCGCTCCCACCGCATCGAATGGAGAACCGGACGTCGCTCAGCTTCGCGCCTTCGTCTGCGGCCCAGGGCAAGGCATCAACTACAAGCCCGCGTGCTGGCACCACCCGATCATCGCGCTCGATGTGCCGGCGGAGTTCGCGATGCTCGCGTGGGAGGACGGAACGGCTGCGGACTGCGAAGAACGCCCGCTCGCCGAGCAGGTTCAGATCGTCGGCCCCGGCCCTCTCAACCTCTGAAATCCCATGTAGGTCTGTCCATAAGGACGCAGCCCCGAGCCGATTTTTCGGCCCAATCCGCTGATGGGGGCTTGGCGAGCAGCCACGACTTGGGATGAAATCACCTGCATCTCGTTGTTGAGGCGGAAGTCATGACCGTGCTCGTTCCTGCACTCATCGCCGTCGTCGCTGGACTCCTCATCCGCCCGCGTCCGGCGCCTGTTCCAGTTCCGGTGCGCGGGCCGCGCCGCTAAGACAGCTCGAAGGTCGTCAGTCGCGTTGCGGGCCGGTGCGGTCGTAGCTGCACCGCCGGTATCGCACCCCTGCAGAGCGACTCAGCCCGCCGTCACGCGCGGACCCACGAACCGCTTTCGCATGTACGCGAACCAGTACACGCAGAGCGCGACGAACGCGCCGCCGAACGTGTAGCCAGCGAGCTCATTGGGCGGCAGCACGAACAGCACGGTGATCACCGCGATCCACAGAATCGCCACCGCGTTCACCACCGCCGAGTAGCCGCCTAAGTCCCACGGCCCTCGCCGCTGCCACTTGCCGGAGCTCCGCGCGGAGAGGCCCACCGCGATCGGCACCGCGTACGACGCATACAGCGCGATCGTGGAGAGCGCGACCATCGCCGAGTACGCCTGGGCCCAGACCGCGACGACGAACGCCAGCGCCGCTGATACCCAGACCGCGACATGCGGGCTCTTGAAACGCGGGCTCACCTGCTTGAGGTATCGGGACAGCGGCATCCCGTCGTCGCGAGCGAACGCGTACATCATCCGCGAGTTCGACGTGACCGACGATACGCCGCAGAACCACATCGCCGCCGCGACGATCGCCCCGAGGATGACGCCCTTGTGCCCGAGCCCCTGCTCCAGCACCGCGAGGAAGCTGTTCTGCGCAGCCACCGCCGCCGGCAGATCCGAGATCGCGAGCGTCACCACCACCAGCATCACGAACCCGACGACGCCGCTCACGACGACCGAGAGAAAGACGCCCCAGGGAGCGTTGCGCGCCGGATCCCGCGTCTCCTCCGTCACGTGCGCGGACGCATCGAAGCCCGTGAACGTCCACTGCGCCTGCAGAAGCCCGACGAGGAATGCGTACACATACGCGTGGTCGCTGCCGTTGAACTTCGAGAGGAGAAACGACGCCGGCTGCCGCTTCGCGAAGAGCAGCACCGCGCCGACGAGAACCACCACCCCCCCGATGTGGTACCAGGCGGAGAAGTCGTTCAGGACCGCGACGACTTTCACGCCGAGGTGATTGAGCAGCGCCTGCACGACGAGCAGCACCGCATAGATGCCGAGCACGTGCGCTCTATCCGGCGGCCATCCGAACAGCGCGTTGAGCAACTCGGCGAGGCCGTAGTTCACGCCCGCGGTGATCGCCACCTGCCCGAGCAGATTGAACCACGCCGTGAAGAAGCCGAGGCCCGGTCCGCCGAGCATCGCGCTCCAGTGATACAGCGCGCCCGCGGTGGGAAAGCTCGACGCAAGCTGCGCGATCGAGGCCGCGACGAACAGCGTCATCACGCAGACCAGCGGCCACCCGAGCAGCATCACCAGCGGGCCGCCGTACTTGAGCCCGTGGCCGTAGAGCGTCACCGCGCCGGTCAGGATGGAGATGATCGAGAACGACAGCGCGAAGTTGGAGAAGCCTCCCATGCCGCGAAGGAGCTCCTGCGCGTAGCCGAGCTTCCGGAGTTGCTCGGCGTCTTTCGCCTGCTGGTCGTCGTCAATCACGAGGGGGAACGATACGCGGCTACTGGACGTGTTGCTGCTTCTCGTCCTCGCGTTCGATGCGGTGCTCGACGTGCTCGATGACTTTTTCCACCTGCTTCTGCCGGCGCTTCACGAGGCCCTGCGTCTCGTCGACGAAGAAGAACATCACGCGCAGAAACGCCGCGATGATCGTGACGAGGATGCAGGAGAAAAACCAGGTGAGCGCCGTGGACAGAAAGCCCCAGTCGTACGGGACCCTCAGGTAGTACGCGCCGGTGAGCGGCACGACGATGAAGGAGATCCAGTGCGACGCGCAGTACGGGCACGAGCACAGGTAGCCGAAGAACGTGTCCTTGTTCCCCAGCCGCTCACGCAGCGGCTCAAAGATGCGCTCGCGGGTGACGGTGTACGAGATGCTCATCACCACCGCTGAGACGAAAAACAGATGGATGACGCCGTGCTCCACGGGTTCAAGGTGGGCATCGACGCGCGCGCCGGCATCTCGCTGCGTCGGAAAGCGGTCAGTCCGGGACCGCAGTGTCGAGGTGCCGCCAGAGGTACCAGCTCGCGGCGCTGCGGAACGGCCGCCACTTCTCGGCGTGCTTCTCGAGCCGCTTTCTGTCCACCTCGCCGCGCACCCTGTAGAGCTGCCCGAACGCCTTGCGCACGGCGAAGTCATCCACCGGCAGCACATCCGGCCGCCCCATTCGGAAGATGAGCAGCATCTGCACGGTCCACCGGCCGATGCCGCGCACCTCCGTGAGCCGTTCGATGATCGTCTCGTCGTCCAGCAATTCGAGCTGCTTCCACGACGGAACGAGCCCGGCGATCGTCTTCCTCGAGAGGTCCTGCAGCGCGAGCATTTTGTTCTGGGACAGCCCGGCGCCGCGAAGCTTCAAGTCAGGAAGCGCGAGCAACAGCTCCGGCTGGATCCGCTTCCTCGGAAAGAGCGCCAGCACGCGGTTGTGGATCGTCTCCGCCGCTCGGCCGTTGAGCTGCTGGTACACGATCGACTCCGCGAGCGACTCGAACGGACTCCGCTGCGTCCGCCGCTGCAGACCCAGCGCGCCCACCCGGGCGACCAGCCCGCCCATGATCGGATCCGCGCCCGTCAGATGCGCGCAAGCGTGAGCGGGATCGAACGGCAGCGCCCCACTCCCCTCGAACAGCGTGGCCGTCTTCTTCAGCTTCACGCGTGGGCTCATGGCTCAGAGATAACAAACGAAGCGCCGGGCCTGCCGAAGATCCTCGGAGAGCCCGGCGCATCGCAGAGCGTCCACGGCAGCTATTGGAGCGGCGGGGCCTGATCCGTCTGTGCCGGCACCTCTTCGCGCGGCTCGCCCTTCTTCATGTCCTCGAACTCCTGCTCCATGATCGCGCCCAGCGATTCGAGCGAATCGTTGTCCATCAGCTTCTTCACCTTCGGGAACAGGTCGCCCTCTTCCTCTTCGACGTGGTGCTCAATCTCCTCCTGCAGCACCTTCATCTTCGCGTCGAACTGTTCGTTCTGGGGCTCGAGCTCCAGCAGGTCCGCGATGATCCGCTTCGCCGACAGGTGCTCCTCCAGAGATTCGCGGAGGATGTCCTCGGTGTCCTCGGACTTCACGGACGGATAGAAGAACCGCTCTTCGATCGACGCGTGCGCGGAGAGGTTGTCCGCGATCTGGACGAAGAGATCCTCCTTCAGGTCGAAGTCCTTCTCGCCCGCTTTCTCATACTTCTCGAACAACGCCTCTACTTCACGGTGCTGTTTCTTCAGCAGATCCAGTGCGTTCATCGGTCGTGTCCTCCTTCTGGGGTTTCTCCTCGGGGGAGCTCAGCGTCTTCAGATCGCGCGTGGGCGGGCCGTTGATCACCGCGCCCTTCGCGTCGTAGCGACCGCCGTGGCAAGGGCAGTCCCAGCTCTTCTCCGCTTTGTTCCAATGCACGTGGCAGCCCATGTGCGTGCACACAGGGCTCAGCGCGAACACTTCACCGCGCTCGTCTCGATAGATCGCGACCTTCTTGCCGCTGATGGGGACGATCGCGCCCTCGCCCGGCGCGACCTCCGACACCGCGTGCGCATCCGCGGGACGCAGCCGGTCAGCGATGAAGTGGACCGGGAAGTCCACGTTCTCGGCGACGAACTCTTTCGCCTGCGCGAGCGGTCCCACTCGCCGCGGGTCGTAAACATCCGCCCACGGGTTCTCGATGCCGAGGATGAGATCCGACAGCAGCATTCCGGCCACCGTCCCGAACGTGATTCCCGTCCCCGAGTAGCCGGTTGCGACGTACACGTGCTTCATCGACGTGTGACGGCCGATGTACGCGATGCCGTCCGTCGGCTCGAGGATTTGCCCTGACCAGCGGTACTCGACCGAGGTCACGTCGTAGCGGCTGCGCGCGTACTCCTCGAGATCAGCGAACACCTGCTCGGTGTCCACGCCCCGTCCCGTCTTGTGATCGTTTCCGCCGACGATGAGGTACGTCCGCCCATCCGCTGCCTTCTGCGTGCGCGTGTAGTGGTACGGATCCTCGGTGTCCCAGTAGAGGCCGCCCGGAGGCAGCTCGTCGCAGAGGGCCGCCAGCGCGTACGTGCGATAGGCCGCGACACGCGTGTGCAACACGACGCCGTTCATCACCGCGTTCGTCGCGATGACCACGTGCCGCGCTCTCACCACGCCCTTGTCGGTGTGCACGGTGCACGGATCGCCGGAGTGGATGTTGAGGCACTTCGTGTTCTCGAAGACGAAGCTGCCGTCGCCCTCGATTCGTTCGGCCAGAGGCAACAGGTAGCGCCGCGCGTCGAGCTGTGCCTGGTTCTCCAACCGGAGCGCGCCTCGAACGAGAAACGGCAGCGGCGCGACGTCGACGAACGTGCTGGTGATGCCCAACGACTGCGTCGCGTTCAGCTCCTTGATGAGATCGCCGAGATCCTTCGAATGCTCCGCGTACAGATAAGCCGGCACGCGTTCGAAGGAGCAGTCGATCGCGTACTGATCCACGAACGTCGCGATGCGTTCGATCGCGGAGCGGAGCGACTCGGCCAGCCTGCGCGCCTTCTGTTTGCCGAAGTGTTTCTGAATTTTGTGCCAGCGGTGATCGAGCAACTCCGTCACATGCGACGTCGTGTGCCCCGTCTCTCCACCCGCGACCTTGTGCGCCTCCAGCACCGCGACCTGAAGCCCCGCCTGCTTGCAGAGAAGCGCGGTCGTGATCCCCGTGATGCCGCCGCCGATCTCCGCCACGTCCACGATCAGATCACGATCGAGCGTCGGAAAAACCGGCCCCGGCGTCTGCGCCATCCAGAGGGGAATGGGTTTGGGCGTCATGCGCTCAGGGTATGAATTGCAGTCCGATCGCGCGTTTGGTGCGGAACGGCCGCCTGCCCTGCGTTCGTGCCATTAGGTACGGGCGTGGACACTGCCTCGGGCTCA
>JBJMQN010000457.1:0-6406 GCA_045802665.1 Myxococcaceae bacterium
ACGAGCGACGCGGCGGCGAGGAGCAGGATTTTGCGGCGCATGTGAATCGACGATAGCAGCGCGACCGGGCGACGGCGCGTCGCTGAGCTCAACTTCCGCTTCGACATCGCGAAGCCGAGCACAGGAAAATGTCCCCTGCCTGAACGGGGAACATCAGCGGCTGGCCAATCACGTAGCGCTTGTCCTCCGGGAGCTCACCCCGCCGAGATCGCCCTCACCTCTTCCGGCGTGAGCTCGATGTTGCTCGCGGCCCAGTTCTCCTCGAGGTGCTGGACGGACGAGGTGCCCGGAATCGGCAGCATCACTTTCGACCGTGCGAGCAGCCACGCGATCGCGATCTGCGCGGTGGTCGCCTTCTTCCTCGCCGCAATTTCATCCAACGCGGGGTGCGTCTTCCCCAGCGCGCCCATCGCCAGCGGGAAGTAGGGCATGAACGCGATCCCTGCCTTCTCGCACGCGTCCAGCACGACGTCCGGCGACTCCACCTGCGGCGGGCCGTAGCCCTGGGTCCGCTTCTCTCCCTGATGCACGGCGCTGAACGTGTTCTGCACGGAGACGATTTCCGTCCGCTTCCGCGCCTGTTCGAGCTGCTCCAGCGTCACGTTGCTGACGCCGATGTGGCGGATCTTCCCCTGCTTCTTGAGCTCGATCATCGCGTCCAGCGTCTCGAGGAACGGGACCGGGTTGGGGATGTAGCGGCAATGCACGAGGTCCACTCGATCCAGCTTGAGCGCCTTCAGCTCCGCGTCGTGATCCTTCCGGATCTCCTCGGGCGTCGCCGCAGGCGCCCAGCTCTTGTCCGCCAGCCGCTTGCCTCCGAGCTTCGTGACGATCACGAGATCTTTCGGATACGGGTGCAGCGTCTCGACGATCAGCCGGTTCGCGACGTACGGGCCGTAGTACCAGGCAGTGTCGATCAGGTTGATGCCGAGCTCGACGACTCGGCGCAACACCGCCTTCGCCTGCTGCTCGTCCCTAGGCTCGCCCCACACCATCGGCCCCGGCAGTCGCATCGCGCCGTAGCCAAGCCGCTTCACCGTCAGGTCGCCAATCCGGATCGTCTCGGGAGTCATGAGCGCTTCGTACTACGCGTGGTCAATCCCCGGGGGGCACTTCGACGAACCGCTTCACCACGCGCTACTTCCGATGCGCGTCCGGATAGTGGTCAGGCACGAAGCGCGGCTCGACGCCGTGCTCGAGAAAAATCTTCGCCGCGCCGAGCAGGAAGCTGAAGCCGCCCATTCCATCGAGCGCCTTCGCCACCTGCTCGTCGTCATCGCCCTTGAAGCCGGTGTTCGCGACCTTCACCAGCGTCGTGCCGTCAGGCCGGGCGTCGAACTCCCACTCGACGATCGTGAACACGCCGCCGCTGCCCCATTCGATCCGGATGCGCTTGTTCGGCTCCAGCGCCTGAACTTTCACGTCCACGCTCGCGCCGTACATCTCCCACTCCCAGCGCACGGATTTGCCCTGCTCCAGCTTTCCGCTGCTCTTCGTGAACCAGAACTTCGTGGTGATCGCGGGATCGATGAACGCTCGGAACACGTCCGCGACCGGCTTGCGGATGAGCATCTGCTGACGGACCGCGGGCGCAGTTTTCAGGGCCATGCCGGAAGCCTGCCCCCTGGGGACGCGCTACTGAAGCTGAATCGGCGTGGAGCTGTCCGTGGCGCCCAGGGTGCCGAGCTCGCCATCGCCGTTGTCGCCCCAGCAGTAGACGGCTCCGTTCGGGCGCGTGCCGCAGGTGTGCGTCGCGCCGGCCTTCACGGAGACCCAGTCGCTGTCCGTACCGACGCGGACGAGATCGCGGGTGGCGCTCGTGCTGGTGGTGTTGTTGCCGAGCTGTCCGTGCGCGTTGCCGCCGCAGCACCAGATGCTCCCGTCGCTCTTCTTCGCGCAGGTGTGATCTCCGCCCGCGCTCACGTCGGCCCAGGTGTTGTCCGTGCCCGCCTGCACCGGGTCGTACTGATCGCCGAACACGTTGCCGCCCGCGCACAGCTGCCCGCTGCCGTTCTTGCCCCAGCACCAGAGCGTTCCGTCCGTCTTGATGGCGCAGCTGAAATCAGCGCCCGCGCTCACCGTGTTCCAGGTCGCGGTGCCGACTCTCAGCGCGACGTTCGACTGCGTGGTGCCGTTGTTGCCGATTCCCATCTGCCCCGCCGTGTTCGAGCCCCAGCACCAGAGCGAGCCGTCCTGCTTCACGCCGCAGCTCTGCAAGCCACCCGCGCTCACGACCTTCCACGTGTTGTCGGTCCCGACCTGAACGGCGACATCTGAGATCGTCCCGTAGGGTTTCCCGGCGCCGAGCTGTCCCTTCGAATTGAGTCCCCAGCACCACGCGGTGTGATTGCTCTTCGTCGCGCACGTGTGATCGACGCCCGCGCTCACCTTCTCCCAGTCGTTGTCAGCGCCCACCTGGTGCGGGCCGATCGCCGGGTTGGTCGCCGGATCGATCCCCGCCTCGCCGAACTGGTTGTCGCCCCAGCAGTACACGGAGTGATCGGCCTTCAGCGCGCAGCCGTGCGCATATCCCGAGGAGACCTGCGTCCAATCCGACGCCGTCCCCACCCGAGCAGGCGCGTATTGCCGCGATGACGCCGAAGTTCCGAGCCGACCCTGGTCCGCTCGACCGAGGCACCAGAGCGAGCCGCCCGTGAGAATCGAGCAGCTGAACTCCGATTGCCCGGGGCTGATGTCGAGCCACGATGAGCTGCGCGTGCAGGTCTGGCCGTCGCCCGTGAAGCCGGGTCCGCAGGCGCACGTGAAGGAGCCTTCGGTGTTCGTGCAGCTCGCGCCCTGAGCGCACGGGGAGGTGGTCGCGGCGCACTCGTCGATGTCGGTGCAGGATGAGCCGTTGTGGTTCACGTCCTCGTAGCCCGTGGGACAGACGCAGCGCGGAAAACCCGTGCTCGAATCGCACGTCGCCTTCGCATCGCAGGTGAGGTTCGAGCACGACGGATTGAAGCCGCCGCCGGATCCACCACCCGGTCCACCGCCGAGCCCACCTCCGCCGCTGCTTCCGCCGCACGCACAGCACAGCGCCACGAGAGAGACGACGATCAGGGAACGGGTCACGAGCTGGTCTCCATTTGCCTCGGGGAGAGCGCGAGGCAGTTCGCGCAACGCTACGCCGACGGCGAGACCACGCAATCAATTCAATGCCGCTTCACGTTGAATCCTTCTTCGTCGCCGGGCGCCCAGTGCTACGCAGCGCCGCGTGCGTCTGACTCTCGCCCTCCTTCTCTCCGCATCAATTGCCCACGCCGCGCAAACGGATGCCGGTCTCGATCCCTGCCGTGACTTCTACGAGTACGCGTGCTCGAGCTGGATCGCGAGCAATCCGATCCCTCCCGATCGCTCATCGTGGGATCCGTACTACGTGCTCGCGCAGCAGAACGCGGAGCAGGTGAAGGAGATCCTGGAAGCAGAGGTCGCGCCTGACGCGGGTGACGCTCGCAAAGTCTCCGACGACTACGCGAGCTGCATGGATCAAGCTGCGATCGAGGACGCGGGGATCGCGCCGCTGCAGAGAGAGCTCGCCGCTATCGATTCACAGCGCACGGTCGACGACTCCGCGAAGGCGTTGGCGTTCGCGCACAAGCTGCAAACCGGCTCCGTGTTCGCGCTCTGGGTCGATCCGGATCCCGAGGACGCGACGAAGGTGATCGCGACGATCGACGTCAGCAGCCTGGGCGCGGGCGACCGCGACTACTACCTCTCGACGGACCCGGAGAAAGTGAAGCTCCGCGAGGCCTACCGATCGCACGTGCAGCGGATGCTGGAGCTCAGCGGACAATCCACTGCGCAGGCGAAGACCCACGCCGACGACATCCTCGCGTTCGAAACGAAGCTCGCCCAGGCGACACCGACCCGCGAGCAGCGGCGCGATCCAAAAGCGCAGCACCACCGGATGACGGCGAGTCAGGTGGAAGCGCTCGCCCCGGGGTTCCCGTGGAAGAGCTACTTCGCGGCGCTCGGGATCGCGATGCCGTCCATGCTCGAAGTGAACTCTCCCGAGCACCTCACCGCCGCGCTGAAAGCCTGGATCGCGCTCACGCCGGAGCAGCGCAAGGCGTACCTCCGCTGGGCGATCGTCAACGAGTTGTCCGCGGTGCTCCCGGCGCGCATCGATCAAGAAGACTTCGACTTCTTCGGGAAGACGTTACGCGGCAAGAAAGAGCAGGAGCCGCGGTGGAAGCGCTGCGGAAAGATGACGAACTTCCACCTCGGGGAGCTGGTGGGTCGCGTGTTCGTGCAGAAGCACTTCTCCGAGTCGGACCGGCAGCGCGTGACGCAACTGATCGCGGCGATCCGAGCCGCGCTTCGCGACGACATCAGCACGCTGCAGTGGATGACGCCTGCGACGAGGGCGGAGGCGCTCGCGAGGCTGGATGCGTACACGATCATGGTGGGGCATCCGGACAAGTGGCGCGATTACTCCGCGCTCGAGATCCGCCGTGGCGATGCGTTCGGGAACGAGGTCCGAGCGCTCCGCTTCGACTCCGCTCGTCAGCTCGCCAAGCTGGGCAAGCCGGTGGATCGCACCGAGTGGAGCTCGCTCCCGCAGGAAGTGGACGGCTACCAGAACCCGACGCAGCTCCAGGTCGTCTTCACCGCAGGAATCCTCCAGCCGCCGTTCTTCGATCCGAAGCGGGACGATGCCATGAACCTCGGCGCGCTCGGCCGAGCGGTGGGCCACGAGTTCACCCACGGCTTCGACGATCACGGCCGCAAGTTCGATCGCAACGGCAACCTGCGCGACTGGTGGCAGCCCGCCGACGCCGCCGCGTTCGAGCAACGCGCGCAGTGCTTCGTGGACGAGTACTCGAAGTTCGTCGTGGTGGACGACAAGACGCTGAACGGCAAGCTCACGCTCGGAGAGAACATCGCGGACAACGGCGGGATGCGGCTCGCGTACGCGGCGCTGAAGAAGCAGCCACCTGGGAAGAACATCGACGGCCTCACGCCCGAGCAGCGCCTCTTCCTCGCCTTCGCGAAAACGCAGTGCGGAAAAACGACCGCGGAGACGCTGCGAAATCGGCTCCTGACCGATCCGCACTCGCCGGGGAAGTTCCGCGTGAATGGAACGCTCGCGAACATGCCCGAGTTTCAGCAGGCGTTTTCCTGCAAGGCGGGCGACCCGATGGTGAACGCGACGCGCTGTCAGGTGTGGTGAGTCAGCGAGTCACTTCCGCGGGCAGGCCGTGTCCGGTGCCTGAAGCTCCCACCCTCTCCCACCCGGCAACTCCTTCTCTCACCTGCCGAGAATGCCTGTGCACTGAAGGAGGCACACCATGTCCACGTACACCGTTCGCTCGGGAGACAGCCTGAGCGCGATTGCAAGCCGCTACCACAGCACCGTCGCGGCGCTCGCGAAGGCGAACAAGATCTCGAACGTCAACCTGATCCGAGTGGGCCAGAAGCTGGTGCTTCCGGGAAGCTCGGGCTCCAAAGCCAAGCCGAGCGGTTCATCGGTGCGAGTCCCGGCCGAGAACCTGAAGCGCGGGATGAAGAGCACCGCGGTGAGAGATCTGCAGGGAGCCCTGATGAAGCTGGGCTACCTGACGAAGGCGCAGATCAGCACGGGGCCGGGAACGTTCGGGCCGCGCACGGAAGCAGCGGTGAAGAAGTTCCAGTCTGGCCACGGAATCTCCGCGACCGGAAACTACGGACCGCAGACCCGAGCGGCGCTCGCGAAGGCGCTGGGGACGAAGCCCACGGGAACGAAGCCGAGCGGCAGCAAGCCGAGCGGGTCCAAGCCGCCGACTTCTTCCTCCGGGTCGGTCGGGGGCATCGAGAACCGGCCGGGCTACAAGGGCTCTGGGCTGCAGGCGATCAAGTTCTTCATGTCGAAGGGGCTGACGCGGGCGCAAGCAGCCGGCATCGCGGGCAACCTGCTCTACGAATCGGGCTTCAACCCGAAGGCAGTGGGTGACGGAGGAACCTCGTTCGGCATCGCGCAGTGGCACTTCGGGCGCGGCGCGGCGATGAAGAGCTGGACCGTCTCGCACGGCTACAGCAGCACCTCCTTCAAAGGTCAGCTCGACTTCCTCTGGTACGAGCTCAACCACAGCGAGAGCTACGCGCTGGGCAAGCTGCGCTCCGCCACGACTGCGTACAACGCGGGAATCACCTTCGAGAAGTATTTCGAGCGCCCCGCGCAGATCAATCCCGCGAGAGGATCCGCGGCGCAGAATTTCTACAATCAGAGTTTGTAGAGAGGCATCGCGCCTCGTGGGGCTATGCTCGTCTCCTCTCATTTCGAGGCGTCCCCATGAGAAACCTGATCGCCGCCTTCGCAGCGACCGCGACGTTGTTCGCCCTCTCCGGCTGTCCCAAAGGCGGCCCGGCCGTAGGCGAGGACGCGGGCGCTCCGGACCTCCGCGAGGACATGGACGCGGGCGGC
>JBJMQN010000458.1:0-3367 GCA_045802665.1 Myxococcaceae bacterium
AAGGGGATCCACGCGACGATCAGGTACGCGCTCGATCACGAGGACGGCGACGAGATCCAGTACGTCGAAGAGCCCGGCTCGCCGAATCCGTTTTTGATCTACGGACGCGCGGGCGAGAAGTGCAAAAAGTGCAAAGGCGTGGTGCAGAGCTTCACGCAGGGCGGGCGCACGACGCACGTGTGTCCGCTCTGTCAGCCGAGGAGACCTCCGAAATGACGGTGAAGGCGAAGGGTTTGGATCACGTGGCGATCGCAGTGAAGGATCTCGAGAAGGCGATCCCCATCTACCGCGACGCGCTGGGGTTGGAGCTCGCGGAGATCGAAGTCGTGGAGGAGCAGAAGGTCCGCACCGCGATCTTCGGCCATGGGCTCGGGCGCGTGGAGCTCATCTGTCCAACGGAGCCCGGGACCGGCGTGGCGAAGTTCCTCGAGAAGCGAGGCGAGGGGCTGCACCACATCTGCATCGAGGTGGAGGACATTCAGGCCGCGCTCGACGAGCTGAAAAAACGAGGCGCGCCGCTCATCGACGAGACGCCGAAGATCGGAGCCGGCGGAGCGAAGATCGCGTTCATTCATCCGAAAGGAACCGGAGGAGTGCTCACCGAGCTTCGGCAGGGACCCGCGCATCCCGTCGACTGAGCACCGAAGTCGTCCGTAGAAGTCCCTGATTTCGTTGACTCACCGGGACTCGGTGGCTTAACTGCCGCGCCTTTTTCACCCGGAGAGTTATCCAAATGGCCCGAGGACTCGTGGCGGCGCTCATCTTTGTTTCCGCCGCCGCGTACGCGCAGGTGGACGGTGGCTCGCCGCCTCAGACGAACGACACCACCACCAGCTCCGGAGCGACCAGCCCCGACGACGTCCGCCGGGAGGTCGATCAGAAGGTCGAAGCCGCCAAGCGCGAGATGCGCGACCAGATCTCCGAGCTGCGCGGGCAGATGGCTACTCAGTCCGTCGCCGAAGGCTGGCAGGAGGAGTGGGTCGAAGAGAAGCGCAAGCTGGAGCTCTTCACGCTCGACGGCTACCTGCGCGTCCGCCCGGATCTCTTCAACAAGCTGGACCTCGGCCGCGATCCGGATCCGACGGGCGCCACGCTCTTCCCGAAGTCGCCCACCAGCACGAAGGAGCGCACGCAGGCCGGCGCGAACATGCGCTTCCGCGTCGAGCCCACGCTCAACGTCTCCGAAGAAGTCCGCATCCGATCGCAGATCGACATCCTGGATAACCTCGTGCTCGGGTCCACGCCGGACTACGCGTTCGGCGGAAGCGAGTCGAACCCGTACGGGATCTTCAGCGAGAGCCAGGCGACGCCGCGCTCGGGGATCAATTCGCTCAACGACTCGGTGCACGTGAAGCGCGTGTACGGCGAAGTCTCGACGCCGGTGGGCATCCTGCGCTTCGGGCGGATGGGCTCGCAGTGGGGATTGGGCATGCTCCACAACGACGGCAACTGCATCGACTGCGACTTCGGCGACACCGTCGATCGCGTGCAGTTCGTCAGCGAGCCGTTCCCCGGCTACTACGTGACGCCGATGATGGACTTCAACGTCGAAGGTCCCATCAGCCAGAAGCACGGCGACTACGCGGGCCAGCCGTACGACCTGTCCAACAGCGACGACGCGCACAGCTACATCGTCGCGGTCGCTCGTCGTGACACCGACAGCCAGGCGAAGGCGCGGCTCGAGAACAACCTCGCGGTGTTCAACTACGGCGCGTACTTCACCTACCGCACGCAGAAGAACGACGCGGTGGACTTCTACACGGGCCAGTTCCAGGGCGCGGGCGGGGATCAGAACCAGGCTGGAAGCCTGAACGGAACGTTCGTGAACCGTCAGGCGACGATCTACGTGCCGGACATCTGGGTGAAGTTCGAGAAGAAGAACTTCCGCATCGAGCTCGAGGCGGCGTCCATCATCGGGCAGATCAACAACCACGCGCTCTCGGCCGCCGCGGCGAGCGACAATGGGCAGAACCACGCCCTCTCGGTGCTGGAGTTCGGCGGCGTGCTGCAGGGCGAGTACAAGCTGCTCGACGGCGCGCTGCACATCCGTGGCGAGGTTGGCTACGCGTCGGGAGACAAGGCGCCGGGCATGGGCAACAAGCCTGGCGCCAAGGGCTCGGGTCCGGACGGCGACACGCAGAAGACCGACATCGACGGTCCGCAGTACTCCTGTCAGCCGACGGGCGTCTGCCAGGACGACGCGATCAACAACTTCCGGTTCAACCGCGACTACCGCGTGGACATGATCCTCTGGCGCGAGATCTACGGACAGGTGACCGACGCGGTCTACGTGAAGCCCGGCGTGAGCTACCAGATCGGCGACGGCATCCACCTGTTCGGCGACGTGATCTACTCGCGAGCGATGTACGCGGCCTCCACGCCCTCCGGCACGGATCCGAACCTCGGCGTCGAGATCGATCTCGGCGCGCGCTACGAGA
Organism: Myxococcaceae bacterium; assembly: GCA_045802665.1. Classification (GTDB taxonomy): domain Bacteria; phylum Myxococcota; class Myxococcia; order Myxococcales; family Myxococcaceae; genus JBJMQN01. Next base: position 2,439 of record JBJMQN010000458.1, read on the forward strand.
CGGAAGACGGCTTCTACGCGCAGCTCCGCTGGGGAATTCTGTTCCCGCTCGCGGGGCTCGATCAGAGCAATCGGCCGGCAAACGACACCCGCAGCCTCGACACCGCTCAGGCCGTGCGCGGCAACATCGGCATCCGGTTCTAGACGTGCGTTTCTGGTTAGCGGCGGCGGTGCTGCTCTCTGCGTTGGGGGCGTGCGGGATCAAGGGTCCGCCGAAACCGCCCACCGTGGCCGTCGCGCCGCCTCCGCCACAGAGTCAGTCGCAGACACCGATGAATCAGGGCGAGCTCGTGCCTGACGCCGGCTGCTCCACCTGCCGGGAAGGCGCGAGATGAATCACTTCGAGCTGCGGCACGGCGTCCTCCACGCCGAGGACGTGCCGCTCACCGCTATTGCCGAGTCGGTGGGAACGCCGACGTACGTGTACGCGAAGGCGACGCTGACCCGGCACATGCGGGTGGTGTCCGAGGCGTTCGAGAAGCAAAAGGCGCCGCACCTCGTCTGCTACGCGGTGAAGGCGAACTCGAACCTCGCGCTGCTGAATCTCTTCTCCGAGCTGGGCAGCGGCTTCGACATCGTCTCCGGCGGAGAGCTGGAGCGCGTGCGAGCGGCGGGTGGAGATCCCGGCAAGGTCGTCTTCTCGGGCGTGGGCAAGACGCTGGACGAGATGGAGCTCGCGCTTCGAGCGGGCATCCTCCAGTTCAACGTCGAGAGCGCCGAGGAGCTGGACGCGCTGGATGCCGTCGGCCGCCGGTTGGGAAAACGAGCGCCCTTCGCGATTCGCCTGAACCCCGACGTGGATGCGAAGACGCACAAGTACATCGCGACGGGATTGAAGACGTCCAAGTTCGGAGTGCCGTTCGAGGAAGCCGCGGTGTTGTACGAACGCAGCCGGAAGCTCAAAGGCGTGCGAGCGACGGGCGTGGACTG
>JBJMQN010000459.1:0-2328 GCA_045802665.1 Myxococcaceae bacterium
CGACCCACTTCCCGTACTTCTCCATGTAATCGCGCAGGCCGGTGATCCTCGTGACCCGTCCCTCGCCGAGAGCGCGCTTGAACACGATGCCGGCGTTGTACTTCCGCTCGGTGCTGCCCTTGAACGAGTGCCAGCAGACGATGCGCGCCCATTCGCGGAACAGATCCACGTCACCCGTCCAATTCATCTGATCGACGAGGTGCGCGCCTCCGGGCCGGCAGCCAATCTCCCCGAACACGGCCTCGCCCTTCGGGGTCAGGTACCACTCCATGTGAGTGAACCCATCCCCCATGCGCAGCGCCTTCAGCACGTTCCGTCCGAGCTTGATGCCCGGCTGCAGCTTCGGCTGGCGCATGTCGCGCACGGTGATGATGACGGGGCTGATCCACTCTTCGCTTCTCGCGATGATCGGCTTCGGCAGGTACGAGGCGATGTTCTCGTAGACCGGCTCGCCGCCCACGCAGATCGTATCGAAGGTGAACTCCGCGCCCTCGATGAACTCTTCGCAGGAGGCCTCGCTCACGTGGCGCATCTTCGGCAGCACCGCGTCGAGCTCTTTCTTCGAGGAGATCTTGTACGTGTCCGCGCTGCCCGCTCCGGCGATGGGCTTGAGGATCAGCGGGTCGCCAATCTTCTCCGCCGCCTCGCGGATCTCTTTTTCGGTGCGGACTCGGAACGCGTACGGGACTCGCAACCCGGCGGCCTTCACGCGCTCCTTCATGATCATCTTGTCGCGGAACCCGATGGTGTCATCGACGGTCATTCCGGGGATGCCCATCCGCTCGCGCAGCCGAGCGGCGAGGATCTGCAGCGGCTCCCAGTTGCACTGCACGCGGTCCACGCTCCGGCCCTTCAGCCAGGCGAGCACGCGCTGCTGCACGTCGTCCTCGTCCATGATCCGCGGGACTTGCAGATAGTCCGCGAGGTGCGGCTTCAAGGATGGAGGGAGGCCCTGTCTCGGCGTGTCGCCGACGCCGAACACATTGGCGCCGACTTCGGCGAGGCCACGGGTGTACTGCTGCATCTCTGCGGGATAGGAGGGCGCGAGGAAGACGACGTTCACGACTCCCAGCATACAGGCAGAGCGTGCTAGGTCCGCACCTCTCATGCGCACCATCGTTTTCGTCGTTCCGTACCCGGCAGAGACCAGCCTCCGCTTCGCCCGCGCCTACTCGGAGCTCAAAGCGGTCCGGCTCGTCGGGCTCGTCCAGAAACCCCCGACCGGCGCCGGCGCCAAACCGTTCGCCAACTTCATCCGCGTCAAGGACGCCTTCGACACCAACCAGCTCGTCGAAGCGACCGAGAAGATCCGCAAACGCTATGGCGGCCTCCACCAGGTCGTCGGCGTGCTCGAGCCGCTGCAGGTCCCCGTCGCCGAGGTCCGCAAGCACTTCGGCATCCCCGGCACCGATCCGAAGACCGCGGATCTCTTCCGCGACAAGGCGCGCATGAAGGAGGCGCTCAGGGCGGCGGGGTTGCCGTGCGCTCGGCACAAGCTGATTGGGTCGCTCGCGGACGCGGTCTCGTTCGTGAAGGAGGTCGGCTTCCCGATCGTGCTCAAGCCACCCGCGGGCGCAGGCTGCAAGGCGACGTGGCGGATCAAGAACCTGGATGAGCTCAACAGCGCGATTCACGCGGTGAATCCGTCGCCGCAGGATCCGACGTTGGCCGAGGAGTTTCTGAAGGGCCGCGAGTACTGCTTCGACACGCTCACCGTGAACGGCAAGGTCCGGTTCGAGAACGTGTCGCGGTATCTGCCGGGTCCGCTGGAGGTCACCGAGAACCCGTGGATTCAGTGGGCGGTGCTTCAGCCGCAGAAGCTCACGCCGGATCTGGATGACGCTCGGGAGATGGGGCGGAAGGCGATCAAGGCGCTCGGGCTCGGCACCGGCTTCACGCACATGGAGTGGTTCCGGCGCGATGACGGCTCGCTCGCGATCGGTGAGATCGCTGCGCGTCCTCCGGGTGCGAACTTCGTGGAGATGATGGGTTTCGGCCACGACACCGACATGTACAAAGCCTGGGCGAGGGCAGTCGCTGACGGCGCCTTCGACGGTCCGTTCGAGCGCAAATACGCCGTCGGCTGCGCGTACCTCCGTGGCATGGGTCACGGGCGAGTGCAGCGCGTGCTCGGCGTGCGTGAGGCGAACCAGAAGGTCGGACATCTCGCGGTGAAGTCGAAGCTGCCGAAGCTCGGTCAGCCGAAATCCGATCACTACGAGGGCGATGGCTACGTGATCGTCCGCGACCGCGACACCGAGAACGTGATGGGCGCACTCAAGACGATCATCCAGACGATCAAGGTTCAGTACGCATGAAGTCGGTCGA